>CAWWCX010000522.1:0-3041 GCA_963935445.1 uncultured Roseibacillus sp. | reverse complement strand
CGTGGCTCCCCCGCAGCCAAGACCGCAGGGCTCATCAGAAAAACAAGGACGATCCGCCAATTGTTAGACACTCCGACAGTATTGCTCCTCCCCATCTCTCAAGCAACCACCTCGTGGATAACCTTTCCGAAGACATCCGTCAGACGGAGGTCCCGGCTATTATGCCGATAGGTAAGCTGCTCGTGATCAAGCCCGAGGAGATGGAGAATGGTCGCATGCACGTCATGCACGTGGACTGCATCCTCTACAGCATGCATGCCAAATTCGTCCGTGGATCCAAACCCGAGCCCCCCTTTGATTCCTCCGCCTGCCATCCAGAGGGTGAATCCCTTGTGATGATGACCCCGCCCCAGCTTGACCTCGCGATTGGCTTCCTCAAAGGGCGTCCTCCCGAACTCGGTAGCCCAGATCACCAGGGTTTCTTCAAGAAGTCCGCGTGCCTTGAGATCAAGAATGAGCGCGGTCATCCCCTGGTCCGTGCGCCCTGCGTTGTTGCGGTGATTGTCAACGAGTCCGCCCCGGTTTCCGTGTGCATCCCACTTGCGCCCCGTGGCCCCATCGAGGATCTCCACGAAACGAACGCCTCTCTCCACCAGGCGACGTGCCGTCAGGCAGTGACGGGAAAACTGGTTCTCACCATAGAGCGCATGCATCCGCGGGGTCTCCCCCGAAAGATCAAAAGCCGCGCTTGCGGATTGCTGGAGACCAATAGCCATTTCGAGCGCTTCAATCCGGCCCGTCAGTTCCGGCTGGGTGGGATGCCGGTCCCGATGTCGGCGATTGAGCGCATTCAGCACTTCCAACTGTTCACGTTGCCGCTGCGGGCTCATTCCGGGCGGGAGGTCGAGATGGGGAAACGGCGGTTGCCCATGTTCCACCCTGGCAACCGCAGCCTGGTGCCGACCCGGCAGCATGCCCTGTTGAAAAACGACATCACCCGCCGTCGAAATACCGTCCTTCATCACCACGTAGGACGGAAGGTCTGCCGTCTCGCTCCCCAGCCCGTAGGTGACCCAGGACCCCATGCTCGGGAACCCTGCACGCACGTGACCAGTGTGCCACATCGTTTCTCCCACCGAGTGAATCGCGGAATCCGTGTGAACCGCCTTCAGGAAGGCGATCTCATCCACCACCTGGGCGAGGCGCGGGTAGATTTCGCTCACCCACGCCCCCGATTGGCCATGCTGCCTGAAGTCGAATACCGAGGGGAGGATCTTACAGCCTTCCACCGTCTTCTCGGGGTTGAACCCCTGCAGTTCCGCTTCACTGAAGATCTCATCTGCCCGCTTCCCCGCCCATTTCCGGAGCTGGGGCTTGTAATCGAACGTCTCTAGATGACTCGCGCCCCCGCACATGAAGAGCAGGATCACATTCTTCGCACGAGGGCGGTAATGAGCTGGACGGGCCGGCAAGGCCGCATGCGCCTGCGGGGACCCTGCCGCCGCCATGGCTGCCCCGCCAAGGCTGAGCTGCCCCAGGAAGCGCCGACGTCCCGGCAAGGAGTCCCTAGTTGACGTAGATGAATTCATTCAGGCTAAAGAGCAGGTGACAGAAGTCTCTGAGAAGAGACTCCTCGCCTGCCCCGAGGAAATCCATTGCAGTTTTCAGTTCTTCCCTGTCTGGCGGACGGGAGAGAGTCAACAGGTAGGCCCGCTCGATTTGTTTCCGGCGATCCGCTCCCACCTCGTCCTCGACACGCTTGGCCAGACGTTCCGCCAGATCCCACCCCAGCTTCGAATTCAGGGCAAAAAGTGCTCCAACCGGGTCCGCTCCGGTGGTGCGCGCTCCGACACTGCGCTTGCTGTCGGCCGGATTGAAGAGACTCAGGGTCGGGTGCTTTGCCGAGCGGTGCGCCTGCAGGTAGATCGATCGCCGCCAACTCTCCGGCTCATCCCTCACCTCGGTCTTGTAATTCCCGATCGAAATGCTGGGACCATACATCTCGTTACGGAGAACCCCCGCAGCCATGAGCAACTGGTCACGAATTCCCTCCGCTTCCAACCGCTGGGGCCGACGATGCCACAGCAGGATGTTTTCCGCATCCCGGGCTGCAAACGCGGCCTCGGAAGAAGACGATTGTCGGTAGGTTGCGCTCGTTACAATCAGTCTCTGGATCTTCTTCAGTCGCCACTTACTCGCAATGAGTTCTCTCGCAAGGTAGTCGAGGAGATCAGGATGGCTCGGAGGCTCGCCGAGAGCCCCGAAGTCATTGGGCGTGCGCACCAGCCCCTGTCCAAAGTGATGGTGCCAGAGCCGATTCACGATGACCCGGGCCAGCAATTCACCAGCCCCGGCCCCGGAGTCGGTGAGCCACGCTCCCAGGGCCTCCAGTTCACTTCGCCCTTCCCGGCGCCAATGCCGGTCTCTCTTCTCCATGAGAATCTGCAGGAACCCGGGATCCACACGCTTTCCCGGAGACTTCCAGCTCCCCTTGAGCAGAACGCGCGGCTCCCTGATACGCAGCTCAATGCGTTTTCTCGAGGCCTTCGGAGCCTCCCTGAACTGATCGAAATAGAAGGCGGTGAACTGATAATACTCCTCCGTGCTCATCGGGTCGACCGGGTGATCGTGGCAGCGTGCACACCCGAAGGTGATTCCCAGGAAAGCCGTTCCGGTCGTTGAAACCATATCGTCCAACCGGTGAAACTGCTTGTCGTTCGGGTCGGAGTTGTTCTGCAGGCGCGTTCCCAGGTGCATGAACTGCCTGAGCTCCTGAAACCGTCCGCGCCCGGGATCCTCCTCGCCCGGCTGGCTCAGGTGAAAACGCACAAAGTCATCAAATGGCAGATCATCATTAAAGGCACGGATCACCGCATCACGGAACTTGAAAGCCTCGCCCCGGACCTTGTCCTCGTTCACAGTCAACACGCCGTCACTCTCACCGAAACGCACCACATCGAGCCAGTGCCTCCCCCAGCGCTCTCCATAATGAGGACTCTCAAGCAGTCGGCCCACCAGCAGATCATATGCGTCTTCCGACGTGTCACTGACGAATCGCTCAATCTCTTCAACGGAGGGCGGCAAACCGGTCAATCCGAAAC
>CAWWCX010000521.1:0-3044 GCA_963935445.1 uncultured Roseibacillus sp. | reverse complement strand
TGAAGTGGATGAGATCGGTGATGGGACAGTCCGGTTGCAAAGCGGGGAGGAGTTGGCTGGCAGTCACATTGTCGTGGCAGGGGGAGCCTGGACGCCTGCCCTGGCCCGTTCCTTCAAATTGCGCGTTCCGATGCAGGGGGGAAAAGGCTATTCGATGACCTTGCCCCGCCCCGGAGCCCTTCCAAATCTCTGTTCCCTGCTGGGGGAAGCCCGGGTGGCAATTACGCCCATGGGCGAGGCCCTGAGGGTCGCGGGGACCATGGAAATCTGTGGGAACGATCTTTCCGTCAAGGAGCGGAGAGTGCAGGGCATCATCAAGGCAGCCTGCCGTGTTTTTCCGGGGTTGACACCCGGAGAGTTCGCGGGAGTCAAACGCTGGGTGGGCCTGCGACCGTGCTCACCTGATGGCCTGCCCTATCTGGGGCCGGTACCGGGCAGGGAAAGGGTGATTGTGGCCAGTGGCCACGCGATGCTGGGTTTGAGCCTGGGACCGGTGACGGGGAAGCTGGTCACCGAAATCGTGACGGGAGCGCGGCCGTTGATCCCCTTGGATCAACTGGTGGTGGGGCGATTCTGACACGATCCTTTTCCGGGGTTTGACTCAAGCAGGGACTTGCGACAGATAGCCTCATGTCCGGAGTCCAGAATCTGCGCGTCATCGACTCGCATACGGCAGGGGAACCCACTCGGGTAGTGGTAGAGGGGGGGCCTGATCTGGGAGAGGGGTCGGTGGCGGAAAAGAGGGAGCGGCTGGCAGCGCAGCATGACTGGCTGCGCAGCGCGTGCGTGAATGAGCCACGGGGCTATGACGCGATGGTGGGGGCTCTCCTCTGTGAGCCAAGTGAACCGGGTTGCGTGGCGGGCGTGATCTTCTTCAATAACGTGGGGATGTTGCAGGGCTGCGTTCACGGGACAATCGGGGTTGCTGTCACTTTGGCGTATATGGGGCGAATCCTCCCGGGTGTGCACCGCATCGAGACCCCGGTGGGCGTGGTTGAGGTGAACCTGCACAAACATGGACGGGTCTCGGTGGCTAATGTGGCGAGTTATCGTCACGCGCGGCAGGTGATGGTGGACGTGCCGGGGTGGGGCACGGTGAGCGGTGATGTCGCGTGGGGTGGAAATTGGTTTTTCCTGATCAAGGACCAGGGGCCGGGGGTGTCCGCTGGTAATATCGCGGAGCTCACGGACTTCACCTGGGAGGTCCGAAAGGCTCTTGCAAGGGACGGGATTACGGGTCGGGACGGAGGAGAGATCGATCACATCGAGGTCTTCGGCCCTCCGGCCGACCCGGTGCTGGCCGACAGCCGGAATTTCGTGCTCTGTCCCGGAAGGGAGTATGACCGTTCTCCCTGCGGCACGGGAACAAGTGCCAAGCTGGCCTGTCTTCATGCCGATGGGGAGCTGCCGCCCGGTCAGACCTGGCGGCAGGCCAGCATCCTCAACACTGTGTTTGAGGGGACCGTAGAACGTCTGGACGACGGGTCGGTGATTCCCCGGATCAGTGGGTCGGCCTGGGTGAACTCGGAGGCAACCCTCATTCTTGACCCGCAGGACCCGTTCCGTTTCGGGGTGGGAACAGCCTCGTGAGCGCTGGCTCGAGAGCGTAAACTTGACGAACAGGGAGGGGACCGGTTCTATCCCCGGTCATGCCGTTGCAAGTTGACTGGACCGGAGTCTTTCCGGCCGTGCCCACCCAGTTTCACGATGACTTCTCGCTGAACCTTCCGGGAACACAGGAGCATATTGACGCCCTCATCAAGGAAGGGGTGCATGGCCTTATCATGCTTGGCACGATTGGCGAGAACTGTTCCCTATCGCTGGAAGAGAAGGTCCGGGTGCTGGAAGCCGCGGTGGAGGTTGCCGCCGGTCGTGTTCCCGTGCTCAACGGAGTGGCGGAGTTTACGACCCAGAATGCCTGTGACACGGCGCAGGCGGCGGAGGCTGCCGGGGTCCATGGCCTGATGGTGATGCCGGGCATGGTGTATAATTCTGATGGACGGGAGACGGTCCATCATTTCCGTTCGGTTGCGGAGGCGACGAGCCTGCCGATCATGTGCTATAACAACCCCCCGGTCTACCGGGTGGATATTACGCCGGAGATGTTCGAGGAAATGGCTGATGTCGAGAACATCGTCTGTATCAAGGAGGCCTCGGGGGATGCCCGGAGGGTGACTGACCTCTTCAACGCGCTGGGTGATCGCTACCTGATTTTTGCGGGATTGGATGATGTGGCTCTCGAGAGCTTCATGCTGGGGTGCACGGGATGGATTTCTGGACTCGTGGATGCCTTTCCGCGTGAGAACCGTCTGCTCTGGGATGCTTTTCGGGCGGGTGATTATGCACGGGCCCTCGAAGTGTATCGCTGGTATATGCCAATGTTGCACTTCGACAGCCATCCCAAGCTGGTCCAGTATATCAAGCTGACCTGCGCGACCCTGGGCTATGGAACGGAGACGGTCCGGGCGCCGCGTCTGCCCCTCGTGGGCGAAGAGCGGGAGCGCATCCTCTCGATCGTGCAGCGGTGCGTCGAGACCCGGCCGGAATAGCGGGGACTAGGCGGACTCGCTGGCGACCTGGTAGGCGAGGCCGGCACCGACGAGGTCGCTGATACCCATTCCGATGGATTTGAAGAGGGTGATTTCCTCTTCGTTCGCGCGAAGAGGTGCCGACTCGGAACACATTTCGGCGAGTTCGGCGACGACGTCCTCTTTTCTGAATACGCCTTCTGCAATGGGGACGAGGACTTCACCCGCCTCCTTGAAGCAGTTGGCATAGCTATCGGCATAGACACGGGCCTTGAGGACGAGGGCGGTGTCGCACTCGCGCTTGTCGGCATGATGATTGCCAATGAAGTCCGTATGCGTGCCGGGGGTGACCCAGTCGCCGAGGACGAGGGGGTCGTGAGATGCGGTGGCGCTCACGATAATGTCGGCCTCGCCACAGGCCTGTTGGAGGTCGCCAGCCACCGAGACGGAGACGCCCTCGAGCTCGGAATCCATTTGAGCCGCGACCTGCTCGGCCTTGGAGGGCGTGCGTCCCCA
>CAWWCX010000520.1:0-3044 GCA_963935445.1 uncultured Roseibacillus sp. | reverse complement strand
TCGAGATTGTGGAAGGGCGGGACCTGATCGTGTTGCACGGGGTCGTCTACATGCGGACGACCAAGGGGCTGGTGCAGGTCGATGTGATCTACCGGAGGATTGACGACGACTTCATCGACCCGACTGTCTTCCGGGAAGACTCGATGCTGGGTGTCCCCGGACTGGTGGATGCCTACCGGAAGGGAAATGTTACCCTCGCAAACGCTCTGGGCACGGGCGTAGCGGATGATAAGGTTATCTATGCCTTTGTGCCGGAGATGATCCGCTATTACCTCGCGCAGGAGCCACTGCTGGAGAACGTGCCGACCTATCTGGCGTATCGGGAAGAGGATCTGAAATTCATCCTGGAAAATCTTGGGGAGCTTGTCGTGAAGGCCGCGAATGAATCCGGTGGTTATGGAATGTTGATGGGGCCGGCATCGACGGCGGAGGAGCGGGCAGAGTTTGCTGAGAAAATCAGGGAGGATCCCCGGAACTATATTGCACAGCCAGTGGTCAAGTTCTCGCAGCATCCCACCCTGTTCGAGGGAGGATGTGAAGGGCGGCATGTCGACCTGCGGCCCTTTGTGCTTTATGGCGATCAGCCCAAGGTGCTGCCGGGAGGACTGACTCGTGTCGCCTTGACGCGGGGGTCCCTGGTGGTGAACTCCTCCCAGGGAGGAGGAAGCAAGGATACCTGGGTGTTGCGACCGGGAGACAGTGAGGAATAGGCGATGCTGTCCCGGGCTGCAGACAACCTTTACTGGATGGCGCGCTACCTTGAGCGGGCGGAGAACCTCGCTCGGTTGGTGGATACCAATGCGCAGTTTCTCCTGGACGCAGGTCTCTCGGCGGACCCACGGAGTTCAGCGGGCTGGCAACCAATCCTGCGGGTGTGCGATCTTGATGAGGAGTTTCACCGGTGCCATGAGGAGACCCCAACCCTGCGGATACCGGATTTCCTGGTTCTGGATCGCAGGAACAGCGACAGCATCCGGCAATGTGTTGCTCTTGCGCGAGAGAACGCACGGATGGTGCGCGATCAGCTTTCGGAAGAGATGTGGCGCGAGTTGAACCGGTTGCATCTCTTCCTGCAGGATTCCTCGGCCGAGGATGAATGGGAATTTTCGCCGCAGGATTTCTGCGATCGGATTGTGCGTTTTTCATTGCTCTTTCAGGGCCTTGTGGAGGCGACGATCGCGCAGCAAGAAGGCTACTGCTTCATTCACCTGGGGAAGCACCTGGAGCGGGCGGACAAGACCACGCGTATCCTTGATATTCCCACGCACCACGCAAATGCGTTGGCCGTCTCGCCGTGGCCTACGGTATTGCGGGCCTGCAGTGCGCGTTCTGCCTACCTCTCCTTGCGAGGGGCCTCGATTACTGAAGAAGATGCGTTGGCGCTGCTTCTCTTCGATCATGGCTTTCCGCGTTCGGTGCGGTTCTGCCTGAATGAGGTCGACACCGCGCTTCACCAGATTACGGGGACGGTCCGGGGCAGTTACGGCAACGAGGCGGAGCGGCTGGCCGGCGCCACACTGGCGAATATTGATTTCAATGGCAGTGGCGATTTCAAACGGTTGGGAATACACGATTATGCAGATGGCCTTCAGCAACAGATCAATGATATCGGGCAGCAGATTTTTGAGACCTACGTGCTGCTTCCTGCGGAGGTTCAGCAATTGCCTGCGGCTTCTTATGCGATGACCAGCATTTATCAGCAGATGCAGCAACAGCAGCAACAGCAGCAGTGATTACGACTGGATCTGAATTGTGTGTTCCAATTGATCGAAGGCTTCTTCGTTTGTCCAGATGAGATACAGCATCACCCACCGGACAACCTTTGTTTACGGCGAACCTGCCCGGGATAATGTGAACGAGGTGCGTCTGTGTCCGCTTTCGAACCCACACCAGGCAGCGGACTTTTTTGTGCTCAAAGTGATTCCGGCGATCCGCTTGCGGAAGTTTAACGACCTTCATTCCAACCGGGTTCACCAATTTGAAGTGAGCTATCCGCATACGCGTTTGCTGATTGAATCGCGTGCGATTGTTTCGGTGGCACGGTTTGTGGACTACTCGGCCTTGCCCTATGGGTTTCGTGTCTGCGACCTGCCCGCGTTGCGGTCGCGGGAGGAATGTTGTGAGTTCCTACCGGATAGTGTCTACGTGCAGCGTTCGCCGGAGATCTGGCGAGAGGCCCTCGATATACAGGATGGCTCGACCGACGTCTTTCAGACGGCTTACGCCCTGATGAGTTTCATCTATGAGCGCTGCCAGTATCTGCCGGGATCGACAGACCCGTCGACTACGGCGCTTGAAGTGTTCCGCGAGAAGAGAGGCGTGTGTCAGGATTTTGCGCATCTCCTGATCGCGTATTGTCGATCGTTAACGATTCCGTGTCGTTACGTATCTGGATACATATGGGATCCAGGGGCAGGCGGGAACGAGACGATGCGCGGAGCGCAGGCGTCGCATGCGTGGGCTGAGATCTATCTGCCGTCACACGGGTGGATCGGATTGGATCCGACCAACAACAAGGTCGCAAACGAACAGTATGTGGTGATTGCAACCGGACGAGACTACGAGGACGCGGCCCCCGTAAAGGGAACCTTTTATGGAGGGGGGCTCCAGCGCTCGATGGAAGTCTTTGTTGAGGTGCAGCGCATGGGGCGGGAGGGAGAGTGAGGCTTGTGGAGGCCGGGGCTACTCGATTCGGAAGCGGTAGAAGAAGGCGCCCTGGTCCGGGGGAAGCTCCATGGAGATCTTGCCGTCTACCACCGTGAGGGAATCAGCGGTGACCGAGAACGGCGCAAAGTTCGTGGCATCGCTGGAGGCAATGAAGGAGATCTTCAGCTCGACGTTGCCGGCCTCGTTGAGGCCCATGGTGTAATCCGGGGAGAGCGCCCGGATCTGCTCCTCGGTGTAGCGGGCATCGCGCTCCTGGATAGCGGCATCGCGCTCGGCCTCCAGCCCCGCTATCTGGGTGTCCTTTTCAGCCACGGAGGCCTGGAGGTCACCGAGCTGGGTATTGAGCTGCTGCATCTGCACGCTCATTGCCTGCATCA
>CAWWCX010000519.1:0-3056 GCA_963935445.1 uncultured Roseibacillus sp. | reverse complement strand
CACACTGCATATCGTCGGCAGCGTCAGATGTGTATAAGAGACAGGTATAGACTCCCCGAACCGTCAACCGGCGCGAGGGCGCGTAGGTGAAGCCCAGCTTGCCGGAAAGCCGGTCCTTCTCCCGTTGACGCTCGTTCACGGGAGGATTCCGGAAGTTATCAGGATGCTCGATCCTGTCCCACGACACTCCCCCAATCAGGGTCAGGTCCCTCGTCGCCTTCCAATAGTCATACCCATAGGCGGTGATCCTCTTGAAATCGGCATCCGTGCTCTGGAGAGCCGCCGGAGTCGAGAACCCTCCCGAGAAATTCGGCCGCACCAGGGAGAGAACATTCTCCGTCTCAAAGGTCCCGGTCTGGAAGCGTCCCCCGGCAATGACCAGGTTCCGGTCCGACTGGAGGATCTGCTGGAGTTCGGCAGTATAGATCTCAAAGGATCGCCTTGTATCAAAGGAGAAGGGTGCGGAACGCGCGCCAATGACCTCTCCCCGGCCCAGATAGGACTGAATGCCCCGGCTCAAGGCATCGGAAAACACGAGCGATTCCCAGTCCGACGCAACGTCCACCGCGGGCGTGGCTGCATTCCTCAGTGCCGGGTCGGTGAACTGGTCGAATCCAAACGCATCCGACTCAAGGAACCCGGGACGCAGAACCGCGCTGTCCCTCTCCAGCAGCAACTGCTGCGCGGAGGGGTCTCTCAGGCGCTGGTCCGCGCTCAAGCGCCCTACAAGCAGCAGGGTGTGCGAGCCGGGGGCCCAGCGGTGATTCCAGCCTCCCAGCAACAGACCAGGCTCCTGAGTTTCCTCGAAGTCGAACCCCGGTGCCAGCGGGAGATTGTCGTAGGTCTCGAAATTGTCACCGCTCTGCTGGTCCACCCACTTGCCCAGGAAATACAACACGTCATCCGGAGAGGGCTGCCATTTGAACTGCGCATACAATTCCTGCAGGTTTGCTTCTGAGTTCACACGGTCCCCCGGATCGTCCCGGTAATAGGCATCCACTCCGAAGCTCACGTTTCCGTAGGTTCCGAACACCGAGGCATTGGATCGCAGTTCCTCACTACTGCGCCACTCACTGGAAAAACTTGCCCCGAGACCGTCCTTCTCCATGAGCTTCGAGTATTCCTGCTGGGAAACGAACTGAGACAACTGTCCGCCGCCAACCGGAGAAAGAAGATTCGATAGGAGGAGCTCGTTGAACCAGGGGGTTTCGTATCGAAGCTCGATTCTCTTGCGGTCCCGCAGGGCGTCGAAGGAGTTCGCCAGGAAGAGGTGCGCCGAGGGATTTGTGTAATCATTTTCCACCGCCTGGGTAGCCTCACGGACCGCCACATCACCCATTCCGGCGTTCTGGTAGATCCTCGCGAGATTGGCATTCCTCACCGCCCTGTCCTGATCGAGAAGCTGCTGGGAGCGGAAGACGCGGCGATTGTCATTCAGTTCAATCGATTTCTCCAGTGCCGCAATCGCCTCATTGGCCCGGTTCCCCTTCTGCAGTTCGAGGGCAGAGTAGAGAAGCGGGGTCGGATCGTCGGGGTCCAGGGCCCTTGCCAGGTCCAGGTCCTTGCGGGCCTCCTCCGACCGGCCCTCCATGCTGAAGGCCTTGCCCAGGTAGCTGTGAAATCCCGCAACGGTCGGCTCCACCGTGGCCGCGGTCTGCAGGTCACCACGACCTCCCTCGAGATCCCCCCTCTTGATCTTGGTAAGCCCCAGCCCCAGCCAGCCGTTACCCAGCGCTCCATCCAGACGGACCGCTTGCTCAAACGACTCCGCCGCGTCTTCAATCCGATTGTCCGCACTGAGAAGGAACCCCCTCAGCGCATGAGCCTGTGCATTCCTTGGCGCCAGCCGCAGGGCCTTTGCAAGAGCCGCACCCGCCTCCCGCGTCCGGGAGAAGGAAAACTCCAACTCGGCTACCCGAGCCCACGCGTAGCCGTTTTCGGGAGCCAGGGTGATCGCCATCCTGGCCGCCTCCCGGGCACCCACCAGATCAGAGCGGGACTGGAGGTAATAACTTTCCGCAAGGGCCTCTCCCATCGTCTTCAGGGACTCCCGTTTCCACTCTTCCGCCTCCATGAATTTTACCGCGGCTATCATGCGCTCAAGGGCTCGCCGGCCGGGATGGCTTCCCGCCACTCCCGAAATCGCGGCCCGCGCCTCCTCAACCCGACCCATCCCAAGCAATACTCCCGCCCGGTACAGCCTTCCTCCCGGACCTGCCGCGCCTTGCTCGGGATACTGTTCCAAAGCCGCTGGCAGATCCCCGACCCGGTAGGACTCCAGCGATCGAGCGGCCGCCCGCCGATCGGTCGCGCTCATTTCCAGTTCGGAGGGCTCCAGCACGGCCGGGTAGTACAACGCCCATTGAAGAAGGTTCGTCGCTATGATGGCGGCGGTTCTCCTTGGCCGCTGGCCCGGCAGGGCCTCGCCGGCCTCCCCCGCCTCCAGCTCCAGGTCTCCCTGCGCGTTCTTCATCACAACGCGCCCTTCAAGCACCTGGAACTTGGACCGGCCGTCCTCCGCAACCTCCACAAAAAGCTGCGTTCCCCGCATCGCTCCATTTGCGGCCGGAGTGGAAATGTCAATTTCCCCTTCCTTTGCCCGGCTGAAGATGAATGCCGCCCCACGGACCAGGTCCAGCTTCGACTTGTCGTCTTCAAACAACGCCGGTGTCAACTGGATGGTGGTGAACTGCTTCAGGCGCATCGTATAAAGATCGGTGAGCTTCACCGTCGCCCGACTGCGCTGCCTCGTCCGGAATCTGTCCCCAACCGCGAGGGAGAGATCCTTGACGGCCGGCTTCCATCCTCCACCACCCTGCGAAGCCTGTGCGATGTTCTCGAAGGACAATACTTTCGCATCCTGGGCAGGGGCGCTACCCGGGGAGATCGCACAGCTCAATCCCACGGCGAACAAAACGCGTCTCAGGATGGATCGGCCACAGAGGTCCCGTGAAAAGGTTTGCATGCGATAAAAGCGCTTAGCGATTTCGGTTATGCCGAACAAGACGAAAACCTGTCTCTTATACACATCTGACGCTGCCGACGATATGCAGTGT
>CAWWCX010000518.1:0-3058 GCA_963935445.1 uncultured Roseibacillus sp. | reverse complement strand
ATCTAGTACGGTCTCGTGGGCTCGGAGATGTGTATAAGAGACAGGAGTTGCTGGGGGACATTGCGGACCACCTGCTGGCCACCCAGCAAGAGAACGGGCGTTGGCAACCAGGGGTTGGAGGCGATGCCGACGTCTACATGTCGGCATTTTGCGCGCTCTCGCTTCTGGCGGCGGACGGCGGGAAATACCTTCCGGCCATCAAGTCGGCGATCGGATTCATCAACCGGAAGAGCACGTCCTCGATCGACCTGAAGAATCCGCGCGTGGGTCCCAAGAACTGGCAGGCCGCGACCACCGCAATCCTCCTCGCGGAATACCAGCTGGCGACGGGCGACGGGAGCTTTGCAAAGGAGCTCAAGACCAACTGTGATCTCCTCGCCGCACGCGTCTCGCCGAAGGGCACGATGGGACATCACTTCGACATTCCCTACAACGGCGGCGGCCTGGTGATCATCAACGTGCAGGCGCACCTGGCCTGGGCGTTGGCCGAGAAGTGCGGAATCGAACTCGATGAGGACGCCTGGAAGCGCTCGTTCAAAGAGGTGCAGGGCTCGATCGACAAGAAGACGGGAGCCCTCGGCTATTCCGCGCGAGCAACGTGGAGTCCTGACATCTCCGCCCGCACCGGAGCGATGGCGGCGGCCCTGATGGTGGCGGGCAGGGAGCCGAAGCTGGCTCGTCAGTTCGCGGATGCCCTGGTCGCTCATCACGGGAGGATGCGGCACGCGCACGCCATGTGCTCGATCGGGTTGATCTACGGATTTGCCGGTCTCAAGGCGGCGCACCCGGAGGGGCATGCCGAGGTAATACGCAAATGGCGGCCGTATATCGAGTTGAGCCGCAATGCTGCCGGCTCGGTGGCCTACTTTGGAGGCAAACGCAACATCGGGGGCGACGAGTATCTTGGCCTGAAACCGATCGGCAATGCCATGGTCGCGCTTATGCTGGCCAGCGAGCAGGGCAAGCTCCACCTCCACGGTGGAACCAGGAAAAACTGGGTTGGAAAGTGATGATGAGAATGAGAGCAATTTCCGTCGCCCTCCTGGCGATCATCCTGAGTCCGACACTCACATCGGCGCAGAAGATCCTGGACATCGAGTATCTCAGCACCGCGGACAACACCAAGCAGCGGGCCTTGTTCTTCGATCCGAAGCCGGCGAAGCCCGTGCCCCTGGTGGTGGCGCTGCATACCTGGTCGGGCGACTATAAACAGCGGCACTACGGAGCGATCGAGAAGTGGGTGCGGGAGAAAGGCTGGATTCTGATCCATCCCGACTTTCGCGGACCGGCGAAACGCCCCGAGGCAACGGGGTCGGATCTGGTGGTGAAGGATATCGTGAGCGCGGTCGACTATGCCCGGAAGACGAGCAAGGTGGACGAGAGGGCTGTTTTTTGTGTGGGCGTCTCCGGGGGCGGGTATCACGCACTGGTGATGGCCGGGAAGCATCCGGAACTCTGGGCAGGCGTTTCGGCCTGGGCGTCGATCTCCGACCTGAAGGCCTGGCATGAGGAGTGCACGAAGAGCGGGCGCCGCTATGCGAATGACGTGGTGAAGTCCTGTGGAGGAAAGCCGGGCGATAGTCCGATGGTGGATGCCGAGTACGTGAAACGCTCGCCGCTGAGTTACCTGAGAAATGCGAAGGGGAAGGTGCCCCTTCAGATTGCGACGGGCATAACGGACGGACACAACGGCAGCGTCCCAATCAGCCATTCGCTTCTCGCCTTCAACGAGGTCGCGGAACGGGAAGATCGAGTCCCGCTGGAGAGCATCAGGATCATGACGGAGAAGGCGGAAGTTCCTCCCGGCTTGCAGACCAGCAGGGTTGACGAAGCGTTTGGAGGGAAAACGCCCCTCTTTGAGAGGACCTCGGCGACGGCAACGGTGACCATTTTCAAGGGCGGGCATGAAATCATACAGCCCGCTGCGATTGCCTGGATGGAACAACTCTACGCTCAGCGGCTGGAAATTCGTTAGCTTAGCCAGCCGGGCAAGGGGATGCAGTTGGAAATGAGCGTTCTCCCGGCGAGGACTGCAGGAAGAAGACGCGGGAGAGGTTCAGCGATCGGCAGGGGAGAGGCCTTGTGTGGCGACGGGCGCTGTGCTGGATTACGAGTATGCGCAGAGTGTTCCTGGTCAGCCTCGGTCTATCGGGTGTTCTTGGCGGGCAGGAGGGTGATAAGCCGTTTGTCCTGTTTCCCCCGGAAACCCAAGCCTATCTGCTGCGGGTCCAGAAAGGGGAGCAGGCGTTTGCCTTCACCCGGGGAACCAATCATGGAACGTGGCGGGGTGAAGCGCGGGCAGCCCTCGTTCGGACGATCGGGCTGGAGAGAATGAGGCGGGAGCTCGGGGCCTTCCAACCTCGGGTGATGGCTGGCGAGCGCATTGAGGTGGGGGAAAGCCACACCCGCACGCTCTACACGATGGAAACGGAACCGGGGGTTTCCATCCCGTTTTACCTGCTCGTTCCCCGCGGTGCGGAAACGGGGCAGCGCTTTCCACTGCTTCTCTGCCCGCACGGGCACGACCGGGACGGCCTGCACTCCTATGCGGGAGCTTACCGGGACAAGTCGCATCGAGAAAAGATCCTCGGGAGGGAGGGTAATATCGCCGAGCAGGCGGTGCAGCGCGGCTATGTGGCCATCGCTCCAGCGACCCGGGGGCTGGCAGACGAGGTGAGCGTTCCGGACCCAAGGGGTCGGCATGGGAACCGCCCCTGCCGGGCCCAGCTCATGCATTGCCTTGTGGCGGGCCGGACCCCGATCGGGGAGCGCGTGTGGGACATGCAGTGCCTCCTCGACTGGGCCGTGAAACATCCCCTGGTCGATCCGGGGCGTATCGTGATGACGGGCAACTCGGGCGGAGGGGTGGTCACGGCCTACACGGCGGCCCTCGATGAGCGTATCCGGGTTGCCATTCCCAGTTGCTCGTTTACCTCGATGACGAGCTCGGAGGGATACATTTTCCACTGCGATTGCTGCATGGTCCCCGGTTTGCGGAACTGGGGTGGCTGGAAGCTGTCTCTTATACACATCTGACGCTGCCGACGATATGCAGTGT
>CAWWCX010000517.1:0-3058 GCA_963935445.1 uncultured Roseibacillus sp. | reverse complement strand
GCAGAACAACCGCGTTGGGGACCTGGACTCTGGAGCAATTCCTTTTGCGAGCAAGACGCTGGGTTTGAGCCTGGAGGAGGTGGAGCGTCAGTTGACGCAGGAGAGCGGATTGCTCGGTGTGTCAGGAGTCGGAAATGACATGCGGGATGTGCGGGCGGCAGCGGTTGAGGGGCATCAGGAGTCCCAGCTTGCGATCGACCTTTTTGTGCGGGAGGTCCGGCGGTGGGCGTCCTCTTTTCTCTTTGAGCTTGGTGGCCTTGAGGCCTTGGTGTTTACGGCGGGAATCGGGGAAAACAATCCCTGGCTGCGGGAAGCGGTGTGCGCGGGGTTGGAGGAGTATGGAATCGTGCTTGATGAAGCGCGTAATGGGGAGGTGTGCGGGGATGAGGGCGAGATCAGCGCCCGCGGGGGAAAGGTCAGAGTTTTTGTTGTCCCGGCCAACGAGGAATTGGTTTTAGCCCGGGAAGTATATCGAAAGGTCTCATCCTTGAATTAAGAAACGAATAGAAGAACCATGGCAAAACATGCAGTAGGACTCCTGGAGACACGCGGACTGTGTTGTCTCGTAAGTGGCATCGATGCCGCGCTCAAGGCGGCAAATGTCGAACTGGCCGGGCCGATGAAGAATGTCGGAAGCGGGCTTTGCAACGCCGTCGTAACCGGAGATGTCGCCGCGGTCAAAGCGGCGATTGATGCGGGAGCGGACACCGCTGCCGGACTCGGAGAGGTCGTGAGCGCGCACGTGATCGCCCGCCCCGATGATGCGATTCAGCAGGTCATTCCATCCAAAAAGGCAGCCGGACGGAGCAAATAGATCATTCGAACGCTCCCCCGAACGATGTTTTTGGCAGAAGTCATCGGCCAGGTCGTGGCCACCAAGAAGGACGAGAGCATGCTGGGGCGCAAGCTCCTGCTTGTGCGTCCCAAGCTGGTGGACGAGGCTGATCCCGGTAAGTTCCGGGATGGGGTGAACACCATCGTTGCAGTGGACACGGTTGGTGCGGGCGAGGGTGAGCTGGTGATGTTCTGTCAGGGCAGCTCTGCCCGGCAGGCGGGGGGCTTGAAGCAGATCCCGGTAGACGCGGCAGTGGTGGCCATTGTTGATAGCGTCGATGTCCTGGGCAAGAAGGTCTACGGCACTTCCTGACCGGTTGTCGGGTGTGCCGGGCGATGCGTAATTGAAGCGATTGATAAGTTATGAAGATTGACCAGGAAGCGCTTCGCAGCGTGGTGGAAAAGGTAATGTCCGATCTCGGGCAGGGGGGATCCTCCCGTTTACCTGCCGCCGCACCGACTGCCGCCACGGTAGCCGCGGATTCGTCAAAGGGAGACTGTGGCTGTCAGAGTGCCCCGGCGAGTAGTTCAGGACGCGCGTCTGGATTCGGGGTTTTCAATTGCGTCAATGAGGCCGCGAATGCCGCTCACGAAGCCTTCCTGTCGCTCAGGGAGCTCGGTGTGGAAGGGCGGGCCCGGGTAATCGAGATCGTGAAGGGGGTGTGTGCAGCCAATACGGAGGCATGGGGGAGGTTTGAGCTGGAGGAGACCAAGATCGGGCGGCTCGACCACAAGGTCGCTAAGCTTGAAATCATGAACAAGGTCCCGGGCGTGGAGTGGTTACGGCCCTATGCGCTCAGTGGGGATGATGGAATCATGCTAGAGGAATACGCCCCCTTCGGAGTCGTCGGGGCGATTCTTCCCGTCACCCACTCGGTTCCGACCCTTACTGGAAATGTCATCAACATGGTGGCGGCTGGGAACGCGGTGCTCTTCAATCCCCATCCCGGGGGAGCGCGTAGCGCGGCCATGGCTGCCCGGGCCTACAACGAGGCGATTGCAAGGGAGCTTGGGATCGAGAATCTCATCTGCGTGATCGAGCATCCGACGCTGGAGACCTTTGAAAAGATTTCCAAGCACGAGTTGATTGCGATCATGGCGATCACGGGAGGGCCTGCTGTCGTCGCGGCGGCGATGCAATCCGGCAAACGTTCGATTTGTGCGGGTCCAGGTAATCCCGTGGTGGTGGTGGATGAAACCGCTGACCTTGACCGGGCGGCCCGTTGCGTGATCGAGGGCGCTTCCTTCGACAACAACTTGCTCTGCATAGGAGAGAAGGCGGTTTTCGTGGTAGGCTCGGTTTACAACCGTTTTCTCCAGGCGATGGAAGCTGCGGGGGCGGCAAAGCTGAACAGTCGCCAGCTCGACCGCCTGAGCAAGGCAGCGTTTACCTACAAGGAAGGAGATGGCGGCTGCTCCCACGCGGTGGTGAACCGCGACTATATCGGAGCGAGTCCACAGGTGCTGGCGGAGGCCGCCGGGGCAAGGATTCCAAATGGTTGCGAACTGTTGTTTGCCGAAGCAGATGGGGATCACCCCTACGTGCAGGAAGAACAGATGATGCCGATGGTGCCGGTGGTGTCGGTCCCTGACTTTGAAACCGCGGTGCAGCAGGCCAAGGAGGCTGAGCACGGCTACCGGCACTCGGCGATCATTCATTCGACCAATGTGGGTAACATGACGCACATGGGACGTGTGATGGATACCACCATCTATGTAAAAAACGGGCCGTGTGTGGCCGGCCTTGGCCTGGGAGGGGAAGGGTATCTCAGTTACTCGGTGGCAACCACCACGGGGGAAGGCATCACCACTCCCAAAACCTTCACGCGGGTGCGCCGCTGTGTGATGGTTGAAAACCTTCGCATCGTTTAGCGCAACTCTTGGCCATGTTGTTATGCAGGGTAGTGGGAAGAGCGGTGGCGACGCACAGTCATTCGAGTCTGGATGGTTTCAGCATGCTGCTCTGCCAGCAGGAAGACTCGGCGGGCGTTCCGACCGGGGAGCCACCCTTCGTGGCGATCGACCTTTTTGGTGCGGGGATGCACCAGCGGGTCTTCGTGAGCACCGATGGTATTGCCGCGCGCGGCGTGGTCGACGACGAGCAATCTCCGGTACGCAATTTCATTCAGGGGGTCATCGACGATTAGGAGGGATGCGTATCGGACAGGTCATAGGCAAGGTTACCATGAACGTGGCACCGTCTTCCTTCAAGGGGGCCCGCTGG
>CAWWCX010000516.1:0-3062 GCA_963935445.1 uncultured Roseibacillus sp. | reverse complement strand
CTCCCAGGAAAACGATCCGTTTTGCACCCTTGAGCGGATCTGCCTGGAGCGGGATGATGCCGATCAGGGTGAGTGCGAGGGGAAGGAGGCGAGAAAGTCGGGGAGGCATGCTCATAAGACGTTATTGGGCAGGCTGCGGATGATGGGACCGGTTTCGCGGGAAGAGGCCACTTTGAGTTGCCTGCGGCCACGCAAATCGCCCGGGCTGTGCGTGGGCGCCGTTGAGGCCACCATCAAAGGGGGACGATTTCTTCACTATTGATGAAACTTTCTCCATGCGACCTCAGTAGCCCTTGGGGATTTGACCGGTAGAGTTCTAGAGAGTGCCCGCCTCGGAAAGGAGCCGCCCGCCGTTACAGGCGCGGGGGCCGGCTTGGGCGGGCGGAACTTTTGGTGGTGTGGGGGCCAGCGGTCAGTTTATGGGTTTTCTGGCCGCGGCTCCCATGCTGCTTTTCCAAGATAAGGCGACGGGTGGCATGCGGTAAAGCCACGAGCTCGGAATTTTCAGGTGCCGGGGGGCAGGATTCCCCCCTACTGGGCGATTTCTCTCATGCGAGCGCCAAGTTGGCGGACCAATTCGGGGTGCTTCTTCCAGAGATTCGATTTCTCGGACGGATCGGTGGAAAGATTGTAAAGCTGGCCCCTGGGATCACCGGGGCCGGGTTTGACCCGCTTGGGAGCAGTGAAGCCGCCCGATCCGAGCTGATCGATGAGTTTCCAGTCTCCATCGCGAATCAGCATCGCGCCACTACCCGCTTTCATGACGATCGGCCCGCGGGGAGGGTGCGAGGAGGCCGGGTCCTTGAGGATGGGAAGGAAGCTTTCGCTGTCGAATGATTGATCATTGGGCAGGGGCGATGCGACTATCTCGGCAAAGGTCGCAAGAAGGTCGGTGAAACAGACGAGGTGGCTGGTGGTCGATCCAGCTTGGACTACTCCCGGCCAGCGCAGCAGGAAAGGCATCCGGTGACCACCCTCCCATGCATCCGCTTTCATGCCACGGAGCCCGCCCGAGGAATCATGCCCGAACCTTTTGACGTCCGTGTCATACCAGACCGGGCCATTGTCGGAGGTAAAAATCACGAGGGTGTTCCCAGCCAGTTTCCGTGTCTCGAGGGCGTGGAGGACGCGGCCGATCTCACCGTCAACCATGGCGGTGAACTCACCGTACATGCCGGCTCCGCCTGTTCCCTTATACTTTGCAGAGGGCAGCCAGGGAGTATGGGGAGCAGGGTAGGCCAGGTAGAGAAAAAGGGGCTTTCCCGCTGAAGAATCATAGCTGTTGATTTTCCTGAGGGCCTCCTCGGTAAAGCGGGGAAGCACGTCCTCGAGCTTGAGATCCGGGGAAATACCACCGGCACGCCAGAATGCGCCCTGAATACGCGACCAGCCTGTCGAGTAGTTGCTGGCAATCCGCTCGGTTGGTTCGGAGACGGCGCGGTTTCCCCGGATATAGAAATAGGGAGGAATATCGGTAGAGGCACGGATGCCGAAGAATGTCTCGAACCCGACATCGACGGGACCGCCGGGCAATGGTTTGTCGTATCCGTTTTCTTCGAAGCCCAGGTGCCACTTGCCCACCATGGAGGTGTGGTAGCCTTGTGCCCGGAGGAGGGAGGCGATGGTGGTTTGGCCAGCCTTGATGGAGGGTTGGTTTCGCCATGCACCGGTATTTGCGCGGAACGGATAGCGCCCGGTCATGAGACCGTAACGCGAGAGGTGACAGAGAGGCCCCGGTGCATGTGCGTCGGTGAACCGCAGTCCCTCGTGAGCCAGTTTGTCGAGGTGCGGGGTCGGAATCCTGGAGTCGGGGTTGTAGGACTTGAGGTCACCGTAGCCCATGTCGTCGACGAGGATGACCAGAATGTTGGGGAGTGGTTTTCCGGGCGCGTTGAGGAGACCGAAGGCGAGGAAGATGAAGGGAAGGAGCGTGCGCATGGAGTTGCGGTGTTATTCTGGAAGCCAGACCAGGTCCTCCCAGGCCGGGGTATCATTCGACGATTCGACATCGGGGCGGGTAGACCCACTCGTGACTATTTCGATGAGCTGGGAGAGGAGCTTTTTCTCCACGGCCGGGTGCCCGGCGAGGACGTCCCGCTGCTCGCCGGGATCGGTCTTGAGATCGTAAAGTTCCCGTTTTTCCCTCTTGCGGGGGCTTTCCATGACCAGCTTCCAGTTTTCCGAACGGATCGCGAAGCGCCCGTTGGCGGCATGATGAATGACGGGAAGCCGGCGCGGCCGGGGAAAGCCGGGGTCGCTCCACGCCCAGTGGAAGCTGATGCTGTCTTCTCCGGACTGCTCTGGCAGTGGCCTCTCCAGAATCGCAGCAAAGGTGGCGAGGAGATCGGTCTGGCAGATGGGCGCATCCCATTTGGAACCGGGCGTGACACGGGCTGGCCAGCGGAGGAAGAACGGCACGCGGTGCCCCCCTTCATAGATGGAACGTTTACCCTCCCGGTAAGGCCCGGAGCTATGGTGTCCATGTTTTTCAATACGCTGTCGCCAGGTTGTTTCCGGTCCGTTGTCGGCGGTGAAGATGACGATGGTGTTCTCCGCCAGTCTCTCGCGATCGAGGAGAGCGAGTAACCTGCCGAGGTGCCAGTCGGTCTCGATCATGAACGCGCCATAGGCCCCGGCCTTGCCCTGCCCTTGAAACCTGCCCAGGGGAATGACCGGCTTGTGGGGCGAGGTGAGGGGCAGGTAGAGGAAGAAAGGTTTTCCCTGGCGGGCGTCTTCCGCCTTTCCCTCGATCCATCTGATCGCCTGATCGGTAAAGCGGGTGAGGCAGTCGGAGTCGACGAAGTCGGGGGCGACCTCCATGAGGTCAGCGCGTTGTTTCGTCTCATAGGGAGGCTTGATCCGGTAGTCGGAGATTGCGATCTGATTTGGTTTTTTCTTGGTCCACTGGGTGGGCGGCACCCT
Source organism: uncultured Roseibacillus sp. (assembly GCA_963935445.1). GTDB lineage: Bacteria > Verrucomicrobiota > Verrucomicrobiia > Verrucomicrobiales > Akkermansiaceae > Roseibacillus_B. The sequence goes on along the minus strand of CAWWCX010000516.1, from coordinate 140 downwards.
CGCGAAGCGACCCTCGAACCAGGCCAGGACTCCGTAGTTCATGGAGGCCGGGATGCCCCAGTAATAGTCGAAGCCCTTGTCCAGGGGCATGTCCCGGACGGGCTGTTTCCAATCGCGATTTCCGATGGTTCCCGGAAAAT
>CAWWCX010000515.1:0-3067 GCA_963935445.1 uncultured Roseibacillus sp. | reverse complement strand
GCCCCGGGCAAAGGGAGAGCCCGCACAAAGCCCGAGGGCCACGAGAACCGCCAGGACAGAAAGTTCCATCAGCCCTTCACGGGGCCCCGTTCTGCTCTTCCGCGGAAGGGAGAACCGTGACGTCTCTTCGCTGAAATGCTCTACCATTTGATCTGTACTTTGAGTTCGAGGTGATTTTCAGAAGCCACGCTGAGAGGAACAATGAGTTCCTGTCCGCCTGTCCCCTTCCGGACAAGCGGCTGCACCGGTTGATCCGCTTCAATCGTCAACGTGGCCTTCTTGTCCACTGACCAGGTTCCGTCCTCGCGTTTCTCGATGGACTGCCCGGCGGCAGCCCGCAACGCGAGCCCGTTCCGGTCGGAATTCCCGTCGGCCCGGACGGTAAAGTGCCGGACGAGCACGGCCCCTCCCGGCTTCAGGACCGGCTTGGCCTGCTCGTGTATGAGGCATCCGCCCACCCGGTAGTGAAACACGGGTTCCCCCTCCGCGGTCAGGCGATAACCCTCGAACATGGCTCCCCCCACGTCCCGGTCGGTCTTGGCCGCGGTGGGCCAGGGGGCATCCGGCTGGCCCAGCAAGGTGAACGCTGGTCCGGGCGGGAAGTTGTAGACGTCCGTGCCAAGGGGGCCGAAGAACTTGTCGCTGCGCCCGCTCGCCACTCCCGAGGCATCGAAGAAGCGCCCCCGCCAGGCCTTCGCCAGCCGGATGACGTTGGCATCAAAGGCCACGTGCACCCGCTCCGGAAATCCCGCCACGATCGCCCTCGGACCGACGTCGGTCATGAAGGTGCGGTGCACGATAGGCTCGAGAACGGGCTTCAATTCGCTTCCCGCTCCACCTTCCTCTGCAATGCCGGCGGGGGGCGGCATGGACTTACCCAGCGAAAGGTAGTTCCAGATCCCCTCGATCTGGCGGTCGGTATTCCCTTCCGCGATCTTCTTGAAGGAGGCCACCCCGTCAGGCCAGAAGGCCGGCATCCGGGTGTCCTTGTTGAAGGCCTGTGGATCGTGCATGAACCGCCTGAACCAGCCGGGGCTGAGACGCTGCTGCATCTCGGCAAGATCGATACCCGGGATACCCACCGCCTGGCGACCACCCACATTGTGGCACGTGATGCAGGCCAGGCCCCCGGCCCCCACGAGGGCCTGTCCATCACGGGCAGAGCCGTAGGTAAACTCAGGAGCTTCCGCGTCTCCCTCCTGTCCATCCGCCTCCACGAGGGCCGCCACGAGGGGCTCCAGGTTTTCCTTTCCGAAGCCAGGCATGCGCGTCGCCATGTAACGCCCCCGCACATGCATCTCCCCATGGTAGAGAATCTTTTCGAGAGCTTCCCGGCGGAACTTCGAGCCCACCGTATTGAGATTGGGCGGAATCTTGCCCTCTTCCCCGAGGTCGATAGATACCTTCGTCTTGAAGAACTCCCGCCGGAAATCATCCGGGCCGCCCAGTTCCCCACGCTGATGACACGCGTAGCAATTGAGGGCCGCCAGCTTGTGCTCCACGACCTTCTGGGCAGTTACCGGCGCACGCTTCTTCTTCAGGATCAGGGCTTCCCGGAGGGCGCTGCGCTGGGATTCCTCGAGATCATAATCCGGAGCGCCCGGCGGAACGCTCTCTGAGAGGCAGCCGCCCTCAAGGCCCAGGGTCGCGAAGGACTTCGCCCCACCGGCCGCTTCGATTCCGGGTAACTCATGGCAGGACGCGCAGCCTCGCGCCGCAAACACCTGCGCTCCCTTCGCCGACTGGAGGGCGTCGACCACCAGCTCGTCGTGATCGACCGGCATCATGGGATCACCCCGGGGCAGGAAGAGGTTGCCCGAGGGAATTCGCTGCTTTCGCATTTCCGGGCCCTGCCACCCCACGCCGAACACCGCACTGTCGCTCTTCTGGAAATAGCGCACCTCCAGCTCATGATCGCCAGCTTTCAACTCAACCGAACCCGCAGTCTCCTTCCGGGTGTGCATGCCATCACTATCGACCACCACCTCGCCGTTGATGAGAAACTGCGATCCATCGTCTGAAACCGTGAAGAACGTCCACTTCCCATCCTTGGGAACGCGCAGGACAGCCCGCCAGCGCATGGCGAAATCGTGGCGGCGCTTCTGGAAACCCATGTTGAACGTGATCGTGCTGTGCGTTCCACTCCGCGTCGGCGTGAGCGACTCAAAATCCGGCAACTTGTCGCTCATCGGCGCCTCGAAATACTCCCACTGTACTCCCGACTCAGGCCGGCTCGCTGCCGCCGGCTCCACCTGCAACTGGTCGCGCAGGAGATAAACCGCAAGGGCGTGCGCCTCGCCCTCCGCCAGCCAGAAGTCCGGCATGCGCCCGGACCTGCGGATCTTGAGGGGGTCGAGAAGAAACTCGGTGAGCTGGTCCACGGTGGTCTTGCGCGCCAGATCTCCGAGAGCAACCCCCGGGGAATTCAAGTCGGCCGCCCCTTCCTCCGGGGCATGACAGGCCACGCACCCGACCGAATGAAAGAGCTCGCGCCCCCGCTCCACGAGACGCGCACTACCACCCCGCTTGGAGGGCTTCAGTCCTCCTCCCTTCCCCGCAAGAAAATGCACCAGCGCCTCCACCTCTTCCTTGCGCTCACGAGGATCCACTCCATGAAACACATCCGGCATGGTCGTTCCCGGCTTGGCGGCATGAGGCTCGCTGAGAAACCTGCGGAGGTAGTTGGGAGTCACCCGGGCTCCCACTGCAGAGAGATCAGGGGCCTCCTTGGCTCCAACGAATCCGGAATCCCCCTGCTCCTCGTGACAGGAAAGGCAGTTCAGTTCACCCAGGAGCACCTGTCCGGCCTGAGCCGCTCCCTCCGCCGTGCCCTGCAGACGCTCATACCCGGGCACAGCCGGACCAGCTGATCCCGGGGAGGTCGTGGCGAAGACCAGCGCAAGTCCGGTCAGAAGAGAACACAGGCAACGGGCAGAACTCACACCCGGACTATGGAAAGCAGGGCTGCCGCGCGGCAAGCGCAATCCCACTCGCCTCCTGCCCGGCAAGACCCTGAGTCCCCATACCCTGCATCACCCGGTTCCCCGGGGCCCGGGCATGCCGTGCT
>CAWWCX010000514.1:0-3072 GCA_963935445.1 uncultured Roseibacillus sp. | reverse complement strand
GCTCCGGATCGACTTCGATGCGAAAGAGTCCCCGCATGCAAATCCGGGGACCATTCCTGACAGGGCGTCGAGGCAGCAAGGGACAACCGGCACAGGCTGTTCACCTCTCCGCCCGGGTCTCACGTCTTGCTTCCCGGCGCGCCTCTCCCTTCCCGAAATCGGAAAACAACGCGTTTGCCCGGAATGCCGGGGGGGCAACCCGTTCTCAGGGCGCAAGCGCTCGCTGGAGTCTCTCCAGGTGTTTTTCCGTCTCTTGTCGGGCATCGACTGCGAACCATCGCTTGGAGCCTTCCCCCAGCGAGCGGACACTGAAAGAAAGAGTGTCCTTTCCGGTGACCGACTCATCAGGCAGAGAAAGGAAAAAGAATCCTCCCGAATCGAGAGCAGAGGTCCAGGTGGGAAGGTAGAGAAGCTCCACCGTCTTGTCCTGGGAAAACCACCGGGTGAACTTGCGCGTGACGTCAAACCTCAGCTTCTCCTCCCCATTCACCAACAGCAGAAATCCATCAGTCTGCGGTTCTGTTTCCCACCCCATGCCACCCGTGAAGCATACGCGGGCACCCCCTCGGTTTTTGCTATCGGATACCGGAGACTCCCACGAGAGCCCGGCCCCCTTCTTCTGCTGTCTGATAAACACTCGTTGTGTGAAATCACCGGCAAAGTTGTGCCAGCTTGTAGTCTCTCCACCCTTCAAGGTCCGGACATCCACTGCCTCCCCCGCCTGGCTCGCAAGGACGCGCACCTGGTCGAGAAAAAGCACCTCTTCCTCGCTACGCTTTCCCGAGGCCCACCCCCTCAGACGCCTGAAGGCTTCCTCAGCCAGACTGGCCTGGGCGTGAAAAGGAGCGGGGGTCTGCCCGGCGGGAGCGAGGAACTCCTCCCCCACGACCTCCCGCACGGCAGCAATGACGACCTCTTCGACCTCCGGCTTGTAGCGACCCGGCTGATCGTAATACACCTGCGAGAAATCGGCTTCGTATCCACCCTCCGCCAGCACCCTCCTGCTTGGAATATACCCCGGCATGTCATTCGCCCATGCGGTGAGCCAGAGACGCGGCCAGGCCAGCTCACGGTTGAGTCGCACCGCATAGTCCACCACCACCTCACCTGGCAGGAACACCATGGCGAGGTCCGTCCCAAACTTCCAACTGGTCACCGGGTAGGAAACATGCGCCGGGATCCGTCCACCCGCATCAAGGCGTGCAAGCATGGAGCTGGCCAGCTGCCCGTTGAACGAGCCCCTGGTCTTCATCTCTTCCCAGTAGGAGCGCGGCTTGGGGTCAGCGAGGGGGAGCGCAACGGTTTTCCCGGACACCGAGGGGGCGGAGCCCAGCTTTCTCATCCCGCCTCCCAGAAGCCGTTTCACTTCCAATCCAATGGCCTCACCGTGGTTCTTCGCAACCTGCAGTCCCCCTCCCGGCTGGGGACCGATATCCGCACCACACCCAATGGACATGAGGGACGTCGCCCCGGGAAATGCGGCCTCCATCGCCTCATTGGCATAACCCGCCCAGTCTCCACCCACGTGATTCCGCCCGCCTACCGTGGTGCAGTGACAGGCATAGTTCGCCCACAGAACCTTGACCTCCCCCGCCTCGTCCCGGGCTGCGAGAACCGGCAGGCTGTGATCCACCGGGGCGTCCCGCTGGTGACCGAACCCCCTCCACTGCCCATCGGCGAGGACGCGACGGTTTCCGCCAAAGGTTGCCCGTCCCTGTGCCCAGGAGAGATACGCAGGCTCACGCTTCTCCAAGGCTTCCATTATCGCCTGCGCCATTTTCTCTGCAGCAAACTCGGTATAACGTTCCATCCGCTCTTCCTGCTCACGGGTCGTGCGGCCCGCCCACAGGATTCGGGCGTAGCCCATCAGGCTGGGTGCGTTGTGCGTATGCGTCACAGCCACCACGAGACGCTCGGGCGTTATCCCGGCATCGCCCAGTCTGTTTACCACGCGCTCCTTCACCGCAGCTGGCACCCCGCAGTTGTCCAGAACCACGATGGCAACGGGATCCCTCTCTCCGATCACCATGGCCCGCGCCCACAACTTCGCATCCACTCCCTCGAATTCCGCCGTGCGCCCACCGTAACCCGCGAGCACGACCGGGTGAGTGGGTGTGACATCCACCTTGGACACCCCGACAAGAACCGGCTCATCATTGGCATCCGCCACCGCCACCGCCACCGTCACCGCGAGCAGCGCCACCAGCGCACGCAATCCCTTTCGTCCACTGGTTGTCCGTCCCTCTGTCATCATGGGGTCATGCTGATCACGAGTGTAAAAGCAGGCCAGCAGATTACGGGAGTCCGGGATCAGGCCTCCGGTTTCACTGCAAAACACCAGAGGGCCTTGTGGGTTCGAAGAAACACCTCGCCACCCGAAACAGCCAGGGAGGAATTCGTTTCTTCGTCCACATCACTCCGGGCCACCACCTCAAGCTTCTCGGGAGAGGCCCTGAACACCACCGTATCCCCAGCCTGGCTCAGGGTGTAGATCAGCTCACCCGAGCGCACGAATGACCCCCACGATTTTCCCGCTCCCGGCAGGCGGTCCTTCCAGATTGTCCTGCCCGACTTCATGCTGTCGCAAAAGACGACTCCTCCTGAATTGTGGTAGTAATGATGGTCCCCCACCACCACGCCCGTGCCGATGCCACCGTTGTGGCGAACTTCCTGCCAGAGGCGATGGGATTCCGTGACATTGCCATGCCCTCCCAGTTTTACGCCAATCGAGTTCCCCTTGTAGCCACCCATCGCAACCACGATTCCATCGGAGTAAACCGGCGAAGTGTAAACCAGGGGGCTGAGCCCGGAACACGTCCAGAGCACCTTCCCATTCCGCGGGTCGAAGGATTTCAACTCCATCGGAAAGCTCATGATGAGCTCGGTTCTCGTTCCGCCCTTTACCACGATGGGAGTGCTGAAGGACCCAATGACCCCCTCATCCTCACGCCCTTGGAAACCGTCCGTTCGCTTGCCGGGCTTCCATGCCGGCTCTTTCCACTCCCAGCGTGTCTCTCCCGTCCTCGCATCCAGGCCATAGAGAACCGCATCCTTCGCTGGCCCGTGATAATG
>CAWWCX010000513.1:0-3076 GCA_963935445.1 uncultured Roseibacillus sp. | reverse complement strand
GGGGCTGGCAGCTTCCTTTCGGAGAAATGAAAATTCTTCTTTGCCAATTCTTGCGGCGGTGCCAATCCTTTCATCTGTCCCGGGAGCTCTTCCTCCTCAGCAGACCCACAATCCAGCCCACTAATGATGAAGCGACTCGTCCACGTCCTATCCCTGCCTGCCCTTCTCCTGACCTCATCCACCCTTTTCGGACAGGTCAACAATGAAAGCCTCGGCACCTCTGCGCTGCCTGCGGTCACCACCGGCGACTACAACGTCTCGCTCGGGGACTACTCGGGAACGCTCCTGACCTCCGGGCTAAATAACACCTTCATCGGAACCCGGGCCGCTGGTGCCTACACGGAGCAGGAATGGAACGCTTGGATCAATTCAGGGACACCGCTTCCGAGTATCGGAGGAACCACATACAGCGCCTCCGATAACACCTTCATCGGCTTTGAGGCCGGGCTTCGAGTCCTCACCGGGGGCGACAATGTCTTCATCGGCAAGTTTGCCGGCAGGCTGAATAACGCGCACGACAATGTCTTCATCGGCACCGAGGCGGGAGAAAATAACACCACCGGAACCGACAACACATTTGTCGGAGAGGAGGCTGGGCAGGCGAATACTGAAGGCCGGGACAACGTCTTCATCGGGGAGGATGCCGGGTTCAGCAATATCGACGGGGATGACAACACCGCTGTCGGAAGCGTCGCCTTGCGCTCCAATACCACGGGTTGGGGCCTGACCGCGATAGGCACCGAGGCGCTCTACGACAACTCGACTGGCATCAAGAATACCGGATTGGGACTGTGGGCCGGTACAGACATCGGAGCGGGGCAGTTCAACACCATGGTTGGTGCCGGAGCGGGCGGGAATACTGAACATGCGGACTACAATACCTTCGTCGGGGTCTATGCCGGCAGCGACAACAACCGGACCAACGGGACCGAAGACGCTAATCGCAACACCGCAATTGGAATTCTGGCGGGATCCACCAACCGGACTGGGCAGGATAATGTAATGATCGGGGCGTTCGCAGACAGCGCGGACTATTTCGGACGGGATGAGGCAGATCTCGTCGCTGACCTTTCCGCCACCTCGCCCGTTGGCCATCCGACCTCTGGCCTGGGGGGCGACAACAGTGTGAGTCGGATCGTCAACATTGGCTCCTATGGATTTGCGAAGGGTGACGATGCGATCGGCATTGGCTACAAGAATCGCTCCAATGGTCGTTGGGGAATTGCGATTGGATCCGGAGCTCAAATTTCGGGCCACTCAAACGCTATCGCAATCGGTTACCAGGCCGTGAGCCACGGAATAAACATTGCTGTGATCGGAAATGGCACCACCACCTCGATCGATCCAGGGGCGGATGGCGTGACCGCGCTTGGCTCCGACACCTATCGTTACACGGCAGCCAATGCCAAGACCTACAATGCCCTCGCCGACGCAGGCTCCGCCGCTACCATGGCCTTCGTTGCCGACATGGGCACACAGAATGACGACCGGTGGCGACTACAGGCGGCCGACAGCGACGCCTTCACGATCGCCTCCTTCGCGACGGGGGCCTACGTGGATGTGATCAGTGCCGCCAACAACGGAGACGTGACGGTGGCGGGCGACGTGAACGTGAACTCCGACGGACGCCTCAAGGAGAAGGTGAACACCATCGGGGACGCACTCAAGATTCTCGAGGACGTGAAGGGACGCACTTATGAGTGGAAGGCGGAAACCGGTCGCGGGGAGGGCACGCACTACGGCCTGATCGCGCAGGAGGTCGAGGTCGTGATCCCGGAACTGGTGAGTACCCGCGAGAGCGACGGCATCAAATCGGTGAACTACCAGGGCTTCGTGCCAATCCTCATCAACGCGGTGGATGAACTTAAGGAGCAAAACCGCCAACAGCAAAAGGCCAGCCTGCGCCAGGAGGAGGAGATCAGGCTTCTGCGCGAGCAGATCGCCCTCCAGCAGCAACTTCTCGAGAAACTCTCCGCGACGAACAACGCCCAGTAATTCCAGCGAGCCGAGTTCATGACCCAATCGATTATCACAGCGGCGGGGCTCCTCAGCCTCGCTTTCGCATTCCCCGCCATCGCAGCCGTGAAGGTTGCCAATGGGGCGAAGCTCACCGTTGATGGAAAGCTGACCTCCGCTGGAGACGTGACCGCCCAGAGCGGGGGCTCCATCACGGGGGGCGGAACCATCGTGGCGCCCACCGTGATCGACGGGACGATCGCCCCGGCCGGAACTACCAACACGATCAAAACCAACAATTTCACGGCCAACTCGGGAGGGAATGTCGAAATGGATGTCGACTCGGTGGCGGGGCACGACCAAATCGATGTGACTGGGTCTGTCTCCCTGAACAACGCCAACCTCGTGTTGAGCGGGCTGGGGACGCCCCCCGGCCCCGGCCAGGAAATCGTCTTGATCAAGAACGACGGGACGGATGCGGTGACGGGGACGTTCAATGGCCTGCCCCAAGGAGCTACCCTTACGCTCCCAACCAGCGGCGCCGAGGCCCTGATCAGCTACGCCGGCGGGACGGACAACAACGATGTCGTCCTGCTGGCCGATGCGGACACTGACAACGACGGGATTCCAGACACCTTAGACACAGACGACGACAACGACGGTTGGCCCGACGCGGTGGAGGCCGCGAACGGGACCGATCTGCTCGATGAGAACAGTTTTCCGGAGGGCACCCTGTTCTCAATCCAAAATGTTGCCATGGCGGAGGGAACAGGCGGAGCAACTACCTTCGAATTCCCGGTCACCTATGCGGGCGCGGCAACGACCCCGTTTTCTATCAACTTTTCGGCTCTCAACGGGACCGCGCAGGCGCCCGGCGACTTTAATGGGAGCGGCGGGACACTGGACTTTGACGGAACTAACGGAGGAACCGCAATCGCCTCCGTCCTGGTCGTGGGCGACTCCCTCTTCGAGCTTGACGAAACCTTCACTCTGACGGTGTGCAACGCAGTCGCTACGGGAACGATCGAAGAAGACGACACCAACACCCCCCCCGAGGCGATCGCGGCCATCAACACCGCGACGGCCACCTCCGACCTCGTATTCGCCCTGAGGTGGGAAG
>CAWWCX010000512.1:0-3078 GCA_963935445.1 uncultured Roseibacillus sp. | reverse complement strand
CTAGTACGGTCTCGTGGGCTCGGAGATGTGTATAAGAGACAGTCCTTGAGGTGGCACGGAATGCGGTCGCAATGATTTCTCACTGGCCGCAGGGGAGCCCTCTTGGCAGTATTCAGGTTCGCCCGACCATGCGTGCCCCCCTTTACGCAACCCTGTTCCTTCCAGTATTGCTGGGAGCTGGCCTTGCCCGATCCGAAGAGGCGGGATCTCTTGTGGACCGGGCGCCCTATGTGCAGCTCACTACCCGCTCCTCAGCGGTGGTGGCCTGGCGGACGGATCGTGCGATTACCCCGGTGGTACGGTACGGGCCGGCTCCTGACGAGCTTCCCGGAACGATCCCGGCTGAGCAAATCGTGATGCGGGTCAGCCCGGAGATAAAAGGCCTGCCAGGGGTTCCCCGGTTGTCGGAAACGACCACCGGGGGGCTTTATCAGTTTGAGGCGACAGCAAGTGGGCTGGCCGTCGATACGAAGTATTACTACGGGGTTTTTGACGGGAACACCCTGTTGGCCGGGGGAACGGCGGACAGTTTTTTCCGGACTCAGCCGCGGACCGATCCGGGAAGGCCCCTCCGCTTCTGGGTGATGGGGGACTCGGGGGACGGGGGACTGATCCAGAAGAACGTCTACGAGGCCATGAAGGCCCATGTTGCCAGTGATGGGCGCCCGCTTGATGCCTTTATTCACCTTGGAGACATGGCCTACGACAACGGAACAGATCCGATGTTCCAGCTCAACTTCTTTGACGTCTACGCGGAGACCCTCCGAAATACGGTAACATGGGCGACGATGGGAAACCACGAAGGGCACAGCGCAAACGGCATGCTTGGAACCGGCCCATATTACGATGCCTTTGTTCTTCCTGCCCGGGGAGAAGCGGGGGGGATTCCTTCCGGGAGCGAAGCATATTACTCGTTTGATTTTGGCCCCATTCACTTCGTCTGCCTCAATAGCCATGATGAGGCACGGGGGGATGCGGACCGGATGGCGAACTGGCTCCGGCAGGACCTCGCCTCGAATCGCTCGAAGTGGCTTATCGCATTCTGGCACCACCCGCCCTACTCGAAAGGCTCCCATCACAGTGACGTGGAAGACCAGCTCGTCGAAATGCGGGAGGTCATGATGCCTATTCTGGAGAGCCACGGGGTCGATCTCGTGCTGGCGGGCCATTCACATATATATGAGCGGTCGATGCTGCTGAACCGGGCCTATGAGACCCCGACGGTTCCTGACGGGGTAATCCTGGACGATGGCGACGGGAGTGCGGGAGGGGACGGCGTCTATTTGAAGAGCGAACACCCGCACCCGCACGAGGGGACGGTGGCGGTGGTGGCTGGGCACGGGCACGGAGTCGATTTTGTCTTCGGCCTCCTGCCGGTGCATCGTGTGTCGCTGCGGGAGGGAGGATCCGTGCTCATGGACCTGGAGGGCGATACCATGAAGGTGAGAATGCTCAATGAGATGGGTGTCATCAGGGATGAATTCGAGATCGTCAAGCGGGGGCAAGTCGCGCCAAGGCAACCCTTGAGCGATCCCTGGAGCCCCTTCGGCCCCGCCCTTCTCCTGTCGGAGCAGGCTCCGGGTGGCATGCAGTTCAACCTGGTCGCGCAACCGAACGTTCCGGATGCCACCGTGCATTATACGCTCGATGGCTCGGAGCCCTCCGCGGCCAGTCCTGTATACACTGCTCCAGTCGAGGTTGATTCCCGGACCACGGTCAAGGCGCTGAGCGTGTGGCGCGGGGGGCAGCGCATAAGCCCGGTCACCTCTGTGGAAGTGCAGCCGGCTGTTCCGGGGTCACTCCGCTATGTGCGCGTCCCCCTTCTGAATGCGGAGGACGATGCGGTGGAGTCGGCCCTCGGGTTTGTCGACCTCGACTCCCCGGTCGTGGGAATGACTTCCCCGGAAGTGAGCTGGTTTGGCCTGCGGTTCCGGGATGTGCGAATCCCGCGAGGGGTTACCGTTCTCTCCTCGTTTGTCCGGTTGAGGCCCGCTTTGCTCGGCGTTGACCCGGCAGTGTGGACGATCCATGGGGACCTTTCTGCTCCGCAGCAGCCCTTCACGGGGGAACTGGGGGGATTGAGCCTGCGCCCGCGAACGGAGGGCAGCGTGACCTGGAATGTGTTTGCCTGGACGGGGCTTGGTTTTCAGGTGGGGTCTCCGGATTTGTCGATCCTGATGGAAGAAGTGCTTCACCGTCCGGAGTGGAATTCCGGGGATCCGGTTGGATTGCTGGTATCGGGAACGGGTCAACGGGCAGCGCATAGTTTTGATGGAGCGGCAGCCAGTGGTGCCGAGTTGTGGGTGGCCTTTGATGAACGGGACCCCCTGACCATCGCGGCCGAAGCCGGTCTCCAGTTGTTTGTCAGGAATGGTCCCGACGGTGTGCGGAACGTGTATGCGGCGGTCCAGATCATGGCCACGGCCGGGGCGAGGGGATTGACTTACACTTTGGAGGGGTCGAGGACCTTGGATCCCGGAACGTGGGAACCGCTCAATACCTCCTTCACCGCCTCCATTCCCGGGGCCAAGGCCGGATTCACCCATTACGTGCTTCAGTTGAGCCGGCCGGATGGGGGGGTGTTTGAGGACGAATTGTACGTCCGCGTTCGTGTGTCGCTTCAGTGAACGGGTTGTACCCTGCGTCCGGGCAGGGATTGGACGCTTGAACGGAGTGAGCACGCCATGGGCTTTGCAGGGAATTTCCTTGGTCAGGGGGGAGAAGATCTGGAACGGTCCGTCCTCATGTCCGGACCCCTGCGTGTGATTGTTCTCATCTCCCTTTTACTGGCGACCGTCCCTGCCCTTCCCGGCACTCCGGCCCCGGCGGGTGCCCCCAACATCATTTTCATCATGGCAGACGATCTTGGGTACGGAGATCTGGGAAGCTACGGGCAGAAGGTGATCCGCACTCCGAGGCTCGACCGGATGGCGGATGAAGGGATTCGTTTTACCCAGTGCTACGCGGGATCGCCGGTGTGCGCGCCCTCTCGCAGTGTGCTCATGACCGGGAGGCATACCGGCCACACGACGGTCTGTCTCTTATACACATCTGACGCTGCCGACGATATGCAGTGTG
>CAWWCX010000511.1:0-3078 GCA_963935445.1 uncultured Roseibacillus sp. | reverse complement strand
TGACTCAGGTAGAAGGGGACAAGGAGCTCACCGAGCGCTTCATGAAAGCCGTCCTCGACGATCGCAACATCGGGATGGCAAACAAGGCCGACGAGTTCATGCAGGGCGCCAAGGACAAGAGCCATTTCTTCGCGGTTGGCGCACTCCACTACACGGGGAAGACTGCCGTCCAGAAACTCCTCCGCAAGAGAGGCTATACGATCACGCCCGCCTTCAAGTAATTCCGCAACAACCCACCCTCCATGGCCCTCCAGCAGATCCAAGAAGTTACCGGAACCGCCGTCCACGTGCCGGGCGCCGACATCGACACCGACCGCATCATCCCCGCCCGCTTCATGAAGTGCGTCACCTTTGACGGCCTTGGCGAGTTTGCTTTTTATGATGTTCGCTTCGATCCCAACTCCGGGGAGCGAACCGACCACCCGCTCAATGACGAGCGCTTCAACGGCGCAGGGGTCCTCATCGCCGGGGTCAACTTCGGCTGTGGCTCCTCCCGCGAACACGCCCCGCAGTCCCTGAACAAGTATGGCTTCAAGGCAATCATTGCCGAGTCCTTCGCCGAAATCTTCTTCGGCAACTCTACCACCCTCGGCATGCCCTGTGTGACACTCAACGCCGACCAGATCCATCAACTCCGCGAGGCGGTCGAAGCCGATCCGGCCACGGAGATCACTGTCGATGTCGAGAAGCTCGAGGTCCGTTCCTCGGCCGGACACACTTTCGCGTGCGCCATCCCCGACTCCGCCCGTGATGCGCTCGTCAGCGGACGCTGGGATCCCATCCAGGAACTCCTCGACAACGAGGAGAATATCTCGGGCGTAGCCGAAGCGCTTCCCTACGTGTGACGGAGAGGCGAAGAGGACCCGCACCCACGCCTGATCAATCCGCCAATGCGGTGGCGGCAGGAGCATCCCCGGCCTCTTCAGCCGCCGCCCGGGCCTTCCCCGCCAATGGCGGTTCGCCCGGCCCCTCGTTTTCCGCGTGCAGGCTGCGCAGCTCCACCTTCAGCTTGCGGATCTCAGCCGTCTTCCTGAAGAGGAGCTCCTCCAGTCCTCCCTTCGCCTTGCTGAGGAGAAGCACGTCTTTCTTCGACTTGTCGAGTTCACTGGTCGCCAGTTCCAGCTCCTGCCCCGACTGCTGCCGAGCTACCTGAGTTTCCTCAAGCTCGGCGGTGAGCCGGGCCAGCGCAACCCGGGAGGCTTCCACTTCGGAACGCGCCTCCACGACCTGCCCCCGCAGGGCCTCGGCCTCCGCCTCGGAACGGTTCCGCTCCTGGCTGGCGATCAGGCTAGCCTCGCCGACAGCTGTTTTTTCGGCCTGGAGCGCCAGCAGGCCCTCCCGGGCCTCCTGCAGCTCCCGGTGCGTCTTTTCCCGTATTTCACTGGATCTGAAGAGCTCCTTCTTGAGCAGCTCCACATCGGCAAGAGCCTTCATCTTGCCCGCATTGGTGCTGCGCAGCTCGTCGCGAATCTCCCGGGCACTCCGGATCTCGGCATTCAACCCTGCGATTCGCTCCTCCATCTCCATGCGGGAGCGCTTGGCTTCCAGGATCGCCTTTTCACGGGCCACGAGGGCCCACTCCAGTTCCTCCTCGAGATGCTTCCGGCTGGTCTGGGACCTCGCCAGCTCTTCCTTCAGGTTGGCTCGCTCTATGGGATCCTGAAGCTCCCGGCGCACGGCAGCGATCTCTCCCTTCATGTCCTCGAACTCGTTCATCAGGTTCATCATCGCAGCATGGAAATCGCGCAGGTCCCCCGCAAGCGGACCCTGTCCACCGGCCTGCTGCCCGGGCTCTCCCGCAGGTGTCTTCCGGGCGGCAGCGTCCCGCCTCGCCATCTTCATTTCTTCCCGAAACACCTTCATCTCCTTGAGCATGTCGTGATTCGCCTTCGTCAGTGCGCGCACTTCTTCCCTGGCCTGATCTCGCTGTTGCGCAACCGTCTCCACCGAGTGTTGCGTTGCAATCAGGCGCGCACCCAGTTTCTCCACTTCCTGCCGCAGGGCCTGCACCCGCATCCCTTCATCCTCGTTGGTAGCAACCGAGGTGAAGCGGGACCCGGCTTCGAGTTCGATCAGAGGCGGGTCTTCGACACTTGCTATCGCACGAAGCGGAGCAGCCAGTTCCTCCCCCGGAGACCAGGCAGCGGCATCGGTGTTTGCAAGGGAGGCCAGGACGGGCGCAAGAATCAGACTCTTCATGAAAGGGTACGGACTAATACTGTTAGGAAACGTAATGGGCTCTACTGCCTCATGGTTTACCTTCCCACGGGAAGAGTGAAAAGAATTTATTAAAGCAATCTTAACTATTTGCCCTGGCGGAGCCCTTTCCGTTTTGGTTTTCAGAATTCAGGGGATCCCTTCGTCAGGCCGGGAAGTGATCCCACCCACCCGCAAGATCCGGCTGTCCTTCACTTGTTAGAGAGCCGACCTCAGTGAGTGGAAGACCCGGGAACTGACTCCGCCATGCTTCCGCAATACGCTTCGCGGTGTATCGCGAGACCGCGAAAAGAAGTTCGTAGTCTTCTCCATCCCGCAGCGCCTGCTCTACCGTGGCGCCCCGGGAACACGGCAGGGATTCACTCTCTAACAGAAACCCGCAGCCACTCGCGGACGCGAGCCGGGGGAGATCGCAGGCCAGCCCGTCGGAGAGGTCCATCATGGCATGCACCTTGAAATTCCTCGTCAGCCACGTTGCTTCCTCGAGGCGTGGTGTAAAGGTAAGGTGCCGGCCTTTCAGGGAGTCCCCCAGCCGGCCCGTCACGAAAAGACGGTCACCGGGCCGACCCCCGCTTCGGAGCACAACCTGCGATCGCCTCGCCCCTCCCGTCCCTGCCACTGAGATCATGGGCGGTGTCCCGGCCGGCACGGAAGAGGTCTCACCTCCTACGATGGCACACCCAAATTGTTGCGCGCACTTGTTCATTCCACGGTAGAGCTGTTCCAGCCAACGCATTTCAGTTCCCGGGGAGACCGCCAGAGTCACGACAAGATGCCGCGGCCGTCCCCCCATGGCCGCAAAATCACCTGTCTCTTATACACATCTCCGAGCCAACGAGACCTTACTAGATGTCGTATGCC
>CAWWCX010000510.1:0-3079 GCA_963935445.1 uncultured Roseibacillus sp. | reverse complement strand
GGGCATCCGTACCAGCGGGGATCTGGTCGAGGAGTGTCGCAACGGGGTAATGGAGTTTCTCCTCATCAACCACCCTCTCGACTGCCCCATCTGTGATCAGGCCGGTGAATGCAGCCTGCAGGAGTTCTCCGTCGATCACGGGCGAGGCTTTTCCCGCTTCGAGGAAATGAAGGTCAAGAAGCCGAAGAACGTGGACATCGGGCCACGCATCCGGCTGGATGACGAGCGCTGCATCATGTGCAGCCGCTGCATCCGATTCATGGACGAGGTGGCCGACGACCCCGTCCTTGGCTTCATCGACCGCGGCACCCACACCAAGCTCACCGTCCACCCCGGCCGGGTTCTCGACAACAATTACTCGCTCAATACCGCGGACATCTGCCCGGTAGGCGCCCTCACCTCCAACGACTTCCGCTTCCAGATGCGCGTCTGGTTTCTCAAGGAGACCAAGAGCATCGACACCAACTGTGGCACAGGATGCAACACCGTGATATGGACCCGTGGAAACGAGATTTTCCGGGTCACTCCGCGGGAAAACAACGAGGTCAACTCGTGCTGGATACCAGACAGCCACCGCCTCAACTTCCACTACCTGCACGCGGAGACCCGCCTCACCGAACCCCTTGTCAAATCAGCGGGCAAGCACGACACCGCGGATTGGTTCGACGCTCTCAACCGCGCCAAGGAAGGGCTTCAGGGCTATCAGCGGGGCGAGATCGCCATTGTCGGCTCCGGCTCCATGACCAATGAGGAGCTGTTTCTCCTTAAACGCCTCGCGGACAGCCTGGAAACCGACCTGCTGTCCCTTGTCCCACGCTTTGGTGAATCGGACGGGAGGCTCATCTCATCCGACCGCAACGCCAACACGACGGGTGCTCAGCTCATCTGGGCCAGTAAAGACCCCTACGCAAAGCTCGATGCCATCCGGGCAGGAGTGGCGAGCCGTAAGATCAAGGCTCTCGTCGTCTTTTACGAGGACCTTCTCGGGGAAGCCGGTTTTGAGGTCGCCGACCTCGATCGCCTCGACTTCCTGCTCTCCAACAACATCCTTGCCAATGGCACAGCCCAGGCCAGTGAAGTCGTTCTGCCCGGAGCCGGATTCGCCGAGAAGCGAGGTTCCCTGGTCAACGTAACCGGGCGACTCCAGCGCCTCAACCAGGCCATCCTCCCTCCCGAGGGAGCGATGGACGACTGGGAAATCCTGCGTGATCTCGTCAAGGCCCTCAACGGCAACGAGCCCGATCGCCACCTTCTTGAGGACGTCTTCCGTGAAATCGCTGATGAGGTGGAGGAATTCGAGGAACTCACCCTTTCGAAGATCGGGGATCTCGGTGTCCAGGTCACCAGGACCGGACAGACCATCCCGCTCCTTGAAACCGAGCGCGCGCGCATTCAAGCGGGAGAAATTGTCGGGTAGCCATGGACCTTCTTCCCCTCCTCATTTCAGCCCTCAAGGTTTTCGGCTTCACCTTCCTGGTGATCATGCCCCTGATCGCCTACTCCACCTACGCTGAGCGCCGGGTGGCCGCGATCATCCAGGACCGGGTCGGCCCCAACCGCGTGGGCATTCCGGCCACGCTCCTCGGCTTCAGGAAGGACTTCAAGTTTTTTGGCCTCCTGCAACCCGTGGCGGATGGCCTGAAGGGGCTCTTCAAGGAGGACTTCACACCCGCCCATGTCCGGAAGGCCTTTTACTGGATGGCCCCTGCCTTCACCGCCGTGCCGGCCTTCATCACGCTTTGCGTCATCCCCTTCGGAAGCGCGGTCACCCTCTTTGGCCACGAGATTCAGATGGTCATCGCCGACATCGGCGTGGGCCCCCTCTTCATCTTCGCCATCGCCTCACTGAGTGTCTACGGAATCACCCTCGCCGGGTGGGCATCCAATTCGAAATATCCCTTCTTCGGAGGCGTCCGCTCCTGCGCGCAGATGATCTCCTACGAGATTTCCCTGGGCCTCTCCCTGATCCCCGTCCTTCTCGTCTTCGGCAAACTCAATCTCACCGATATCGTCACCCACCAGGCGACGAACGGATGGCTTCTTCTTCCATTCTGGAACGAGCACGGAAGCATTTTCAGCGAGCAGTTCTGGCTTAACAATGGCGCCTGGCAGCTCCTCCTCCTGCTACCCATGGGGATCTCCTTCTTTGTCTTCACGACCTCCATCTTCGCGGAAACCAACCGCATGCCCTTTGACCTCCCCGAGTGCGAGACTGAACTCGTGGGTGGCTACCACACTGAATATTCCTCAATGAAATTCGCCCTCTTCTTCATGGGTGAATACGCCGCCATGATCGTCGGCTCAGCCCTTATCGTCACCGTTTTCCTCGGGGGGTGGTCGCTTGGCTTCGGCCTGGACCAGCTTCTGCTCCAGACCTCCGAGGGCGGATGGAAATGGTATGCGGGCTTCGTGCACATGGGTGCCTTCCTCGCCAAGACCATCGCCTTTGTCCTCTTCTTCATCTGGGTTCGCTGGACGGTTCCGCGTTTCCGCTACGACCAGTTGATGAAACTCGGCTGGGTCGTCTTCTTCGAGCTCGCCCTCTTCAACATCTTCCTCGCCGCTCTCATCATTGCCGCTCCGCACATAGGGCTGCTCAACACGGCGCTCATAGGGTTCCCAGCCCTCGCCGCCCTCGCCGCCTTCATGTATTTCATCACGAGGTCCGTGGAGGACAAACGGAAGAAAAAGGTTACATAAAAGGAGTTCGTCATGGCCGTCGTCAAAGTTACCCGCCCCAAGCTCCGCTGGTATGAGCACCTTTTCCTGCCCGCCCTCCTGAAGGGCCTCGGCATCACCCTCAAGCACGCCATCGGGGCCGTTCGAGGCCGGGCTTCAGGAGCCCGTGACCTCGCCTCTTCCGGCCTTGGGGTGACCATGCAGTACCCTGAGCAGAAATGGGACGACCAACTCCCTGACTACTACCGGGGCGTTCCTGCCCTCGTCACCGACGAGCAGGGGCGCGAGCGCTGCGTTTCCTGCCAGCTGTGCGAATTCATATGCCCGCCCAAGGCGATCGCCATCACCCCGGGGGAGATCACCTCGACCGACCCCTGGGCCAAGGTTGAGAAGGCTCCGG
>CAWWCX010000509.1:0-3084 GCA_963935445.1 uncultured Roseibacillus sp. | reverse complement strand
ATCTAGTACGGTCTCGTGGGCTCGGAGATGTGTATAAGAGACAGGCCCCAGATGCCCGCCCTTCCCGAAATGACCCCGAACCAGGCGGCCGTCACTCACAATCGCGCCACCGACGCCTGTTCCAAGAGTGAGGAGTATCACATCATTCACCCCCGCAGCCGCCCCCTGCCAGATCTCACCCATGAGGGCGGCGTGCGCATCGTTAAGGACAGCGGCGGGCCTCTCCAACGCATCCGGCCACTCCAGGCCTTCAAGTCCCGCAAGGCGTCCGGGCATCGAAATAATGTGACTTGCCGCCCGGTTGGCGAACCCCGGCGACGAAATACCCACGACGGCACTCTCCGCTCCCTCTGACTTCTCGAACCGGGCGACCAGCCTGCGCACCTCCGCCAGGAAGGCCGGCCCCCCCTCTTCCTCTTCTCCATCCCTCGTGGGAGCGGAGTCCTCGCCAAGCACCTCCCCTGTTTCCAGGTCAAAAGCGGCCGCCTTGATTCTGGTCCCCCCGAGGTCAATGCCTGTTCCAAAACGCCTCATGCTCCTCCGCTTGATCCCTCGGTCACACTCCAACCGCCATCCACACGCAGCACCTGTCCCGTCGTGAAGCGCCCCCCCTCTCCCAGGAGACACAGCACCGCACTGTCGAGATCATCCGGTCTTCCGATCCGTCCGCCACCCAGAGGCTGCTTTGCTTTGACGAACCCCATGATCCCTTCGTCCTCCTGCGCACGCTCTGACATGGGAGTTTCCACCAGACCGGGAGCGATGACATTCACCCGGACACCCACCCTCGCGTAGCAGGAGGCCAACGATTTTGAAAAGCCTTCGATCCCGGCCTTCGCTGCGGCGTAGGCATGAGAGGCGAAGTATCTCGGGGAGGGCGAAAATCCCAGGACACTCCCCGTGTTGAGAATGGCCCCTCCCGACTTCTGCAGCAGGAAACGCTCCACCGCCGCCCGGTTCGACCGCATCACGGACGTGAGATTCTGGCGGATGGTATACTCCCAACCATCATCACTCAGCTCATGAAGCGGCCCATCGCCCTGTGATCGTCCGCTGCCGCCCGCAACATGATAGAGACCGTGCAGGTCACCAAAACTCTCACACGTCCGCTCGATCAGCTCCTCCACCGCCCCGGACTCCGACGCATCCAGTTGCCGCCCCACCGCGTGTTCCCCAAGTTCCGCAAGGGCCGCAGCGACGCTCGCCTCCGAGCGACTGCCTATTCCCACCCGGGCACCATGGCGCACCAAGGCCCGCGCCGCAGACAAACCCAGCCCGGTTGTTCCCCCTACGATCACGTAGGTCCGCCCGGTCACTCCAAAATCAGACATCTCATCGCCATTGACCGATACCGGGAGATTCTTTTCAAGCGCCAAGCCCGGGAGACGCGCCGACTCGACCCGGAGCGCGCTGGTATCCGACCAGAAACAGCCGTGCCTCTGTCCCCGGCCCCTACTCTGGGACGAGGGACGAGTGGTGATGGCAAATCGGCCTCTCCGACGCAGGCTCAAGAACGTAGGAGAAGCGGGCTGCAAAACTCTTCTTCGCTCCACCCTCCTTGATATGCCAGTCATAGATCCCCGCGATCACTGAAACCCCGGCCCCGCACTCCTGCTCCACCACGGTTTCATCGCGCACGACCACCCGTACCTCCCTGTCCTTCGTGATCTTGACGAAATAACCGGCGATACCCTCGGGGGTGCCGAGGATTTCCCCGGAGAACGTCGGGACCAGAACGGCCCCCTCGGAGTATAATCCCTGCACTTCGGCAAGCGCTCCCCCATTCACTCCCTCGATCCAGCGGCCGAGGATACTCTTAGATTTGGATATATCTTCACTCATGGTCTCTTGATTCTCTTTCAATCGATTACTCAGCATGGGCCGTTCCGCCCTCCACCCGATACAGCGGCGGCGACTCCCGGCCGAGCCAGGCAAGGCTCGTGGTCGTGATCAATTGCTGGGCGTGGGCTGGCAAGCATTCCATCAAGGCATTGCGTCGATGCGTGTCCAATTCGCCAAAGATATCGTCAATCAGGTAGACAGGCGCACAACCCCGCTCCTGCTCCAGAAGCTGCCCCTGTCCTAACTTGAGGGCGAGGGCCAGGGTTCGTTGCTGACCCTCGCTGCCAAAGTCGGAGGCTGCCAAGCCATTCAACTTGAATACAACGTCGTCCCGATGCGGTCCCACCAGGGTCATTCCCTGGCGCCGCTCCCGCGCCGACACCTGGTCAAAGGCCGAGCGCAGGTCCCCCGCTCCGGCCCCGAGATAATCGAGCTCGACCGACTCCCGCTTCCCGCTCACCGCCTCCTGGGCCACGGCTACCGGCCCGGTGAGCTGCTCCACCAGGGCCGCCCGCATCCTCTGCAACTCCTCACCATGCTCCACGAGCACGGAGGTGTAGGCCTCGATCTGCTCCTCGTCGAGCTGACGTTCCCGAAGAAGCACATTCCGCGCCTTGAGGGCCCGCTTGTACCTCGCCAGATGACGCCGATAGGCAGAATTCAACTGGGTGGCGGCAAAATCAAGGAACCTCCGGCGCACTTCCCCGGCCCCCCGGACCAGCTCAAGGTCCTCGTTTCCCATCCACACCAGTAAGCCCCCGGATGCCAGATAGTCGCCCTGCGCGTCCACCACTTCCCCATCAACCCGCATTTCAAGCCCTTCCGGCCCCCGGCTGATCCTCCGCTCCTGCCCCCAGCACTCGCCAGCCACCCCAAAGGAAGACTGTTCGAAGCGCCGCAGGTGCGCCATCCGGTGCGTTCGGGGCGAATGAAGGCGCACCAGGACACAGGCAGCCTCCAGAAGGGTCGTTTTTCCCTGGGCGTTTTCACCAACGAACACCGCGCTCCCGGGCGGCAGGGCGAGATTCAGCGCCTCGAAACATCGAAAGTCCACGAGACGCAGGGAGCGGATCACGGACGAGCTTTTCCCGCTCTGGCACGCTCATCAATTCGAATCATGCACTTTGACCTTGAAATCATCAAATCACGAATAAAATTCGCACGCGCTCGGCGGCCTGCGCCGCTGTAACCACTGGAACCTGTCTCTTATACACATCTGACGCTGCCGACGATATGCAGTGT
>CAWWCX010000508.1:0-3086 GCA_963935445.1 uncultured Roseibacillus sp. | reverse complement strand
GGATCGTCCTTGTTTTTCTGATGAGCCCTGCGGTCTTGGCTGCGGGGGAGCCACGACCGCTTCCGGAGTGGACGCCGTGGGACCTTGATGTCTTGAGAAGGGTTCCGGAGTTGAAGTGGAGCGAAGAGAACAAGCCGGTCAAGGCGCTGACCTACCGGGGATTGCATTACCGCGGAAAGCCAACCAGCGTCTTCGCTTATTATGCCAGCCCCGCGGATTTCGGGAAGACGGCCGGAGTGAGTGGAAGCTACCCGGGCATGGTGCTGGTCCACGGTGGTGGTGGTCGTGCGTTTGAGAGGTGGGTGGAACTCTGGGCCAGGCGAGGCTACGCGGCTATCGCAATGGACCTCGCCGGCAAGGCGTCGGGCGGAAAGAGGCGCCTGCCCGACGGGGGGCCGGGGCAGGGGCACCGTGAGAAATTTGCAACCATCGACGAGCCGGTCGAGAACCAGTGGAGTTACCATGCGGTTGCCAACGTGGTTCTGGCCCATTCGCTCCTGCGGAGTTTTGAGGGAGTGGATGCAGACAAGATCGGGCTGACCGGGATCAGCTGGGGAGGCTACCTGACCTGCATCGCAGCGGCCCTGGATTCACGGTTTCAGTTTGCAATGCCGGTCTACGGGTGCGGCTACCTGCGGGACAACAGTGTCTGGGCCAAGTCCGAGTTCGGGAGGATGACCCCGGAGCAGGCGGACAAGTGGCACAGGTTGTGGGACCCGGCCAGCTACCTCGAATCAGTGCGGATCCCAATGGCCTTCCTGAACGGAACGAACGACTTTGCCTATCCGATGGACAGTTACGCCAGGTCGTGTGCGCTGGTCCGGACGAAGAAAACCTACAGCATCCAGCTGAACATGAGGCACGGACACATTTTCGACTTCAAGGAATTCTTCGTGTTGGCGGACCACTTTCTGAAGGCCCGCCCTCCGCTTCACATCGTGGGCCCTCCGCGGGTCGTGGGAGGAATGCTCCGGGCGGAGGTGGAATCGGTAACAAACCTGAGTTCAGCGCGTCTTCACTTCACGACGGGTTCACACGAGAACAACCGTGAAAGGGCGTGGACCAGCCGGAAGCTGAATCTGGATGGTCAGGGGGTGAGCGGTTTAGCGGCACCGGGGAATGCCACCGCGTGGTATATTGAAGTAGAGGATGAGCGGGGGATGATCGGAAGCAGTCCGGTGACGGTGAAGTGAGCAGCGTTACCGGAGCCAGGCCGGAAGCCCCCTGTCATCCACGCTCCACACCTTGTTGGGCGCGAGCCGGAGGAGCGTCTCGATGTCCCCGTATTTTGCGGCACCGGGCATGAGGTCAGGGTGCCGGATGTCGGCGACCTGAATAAATCTGAATCCGCCGGTCTCGACAGTCACCCGGTCGAGCGTCTTGCCGGCGGCGAAGTTGGCAGCGGCTGCCCAATGGCCGGCACCGCGGAGACCCACAAGGTCAATTTTCTGTGCGGCATGCAGGTTGGTCTGGATCATCCGGATTGCACTGAGAATGTCGTGTACCCGGTGAGCGAAGAGAGGGCGATTGTAGCCAAGGGTGTAGCAGGCCGCTTCGCGGGTATTGCTGACCCGGCGGGTCTGCGTGAGAGACTTGCCGTCCGGAAGGAATTCTCCCTGCATGAAGAGGTCGATCCCGCAGACCGAGACTCCGGACCTGAGGAGAGCGGCGACCTCGGGTCTCGGGTTGCCATCCGGTCCATAAATGCCTGCCTTGCCGTCCGGGCTTAGGAAGATGGTAGCGCGGTTCTTCCAGTTCTTGGGGTAGAGCCAGACCACGGGAACCTGCTGCTGGTAGGTTGTGTTTTTATGGAGCCCCGGCATTTCAAGATAGGTTCCCCGGTCCATTTTGGCGACCAGGTGCCATTCAACCTCACCAGCGTTCTCGAGGGAGGAGCCGAGGATGGCGTGCCAGCCCCGTCTGGCAATTTCAGGGTCGGCGGCGACTGCGGCATCGGACTCTGCGGCCAGTTCCGCGAGGAGTTTGCGCTCAAAGTCGTCTCCGCCGGGCGGTTTGGGATGCTTCTCATCAAAAACGGTCAGCTCGTCTTCGGTCAGGCGTCTGTGCGGTCGCTCCTGTCCGGGATTTGTGGCGCCGAGGGCGAGGTGCCGGTTAAACCACCGGTACATGGCCTGCCGGGAAGGCAGGTTATAGTTGTGACCAAATTCGATGCGGTCATGAAGCATGACCTGATCGGCTGCTCCGAGTAATTCGTAGGTCTTCCTGATTTCCGGGAAGCCCTTGGTCGCCATTTCCTTCGTCCAGTCGTTTGCAGTCGTAAGGCCGAGGGGCTTTGGGGCAAAAAGGGCGGCAAAGGCAACATTGCCCTCGTTGATGCGCATCAGGGTGGAATTTTCACAGGTGCACCCACCCTGCATGGCAGTGCTCACCATGACGGCAGGCATCGATACCTTGATGCGGGGATCGAGGGCGGAGATCGCGAAACTCTGTGTGCCCCCTCCGCTTGCGCCGGTCACTGCGATCCGTCCGGGGTCCACCTCGGGAAGACTCTGGAGAAAGTCGATGGCCCGGACCGAATTCCAGGTTTGCAGCATCATGATGCTCTGCAGGTGCGATTCAGCCTGCGGGCTGTAGAGTCCCCAGTTCTTTTCGCCGATCATGTCAGGGCGTTGCTTGGCGTGTCGGTGGGCGAGGTGATGGGAAAGCTGATCGTTGTCACAGTAGCCGATCATGTCATACTGCAGGACGGTGCAGCCGAGGCGGGCGAGGCCGACACAGCGCGACTGAATGTGGTTCCGTGCGCTTTCGACGTGGACCTCCGCCCCCTGGTCGACAAGTTTCCTGGCCTCGGCTTCACCGCAGTCGTAGAAGCGGGCCTCACTCCAGTGACCGTGCGGGCAGAGCACGCCGGGGACCTTGCCCTTGATGTTCTTGGGGCGGTAGAGTGACCCGGTAAGCAGATAGCCGGGCCGGGTTTCAAAGTAGACCTTCTCGACAGTGAAATCACCGCCGTCGATCCGGCCGTGGATGACGGCATTGAGTGGATTGCGCTTTGGCTCGGGAAAGAGCCCTACAGCTACCCGGAGGTTGTGCCGGATCCTGGCAGATTGACGCCCCCATGCTTC
>CAWWCX010000507.1:0-3089 GCA_963935445.1 uncultured Roseibacillus sp. | reverse complement strand
TCTACACACTGCTTATCGTCGGCAGCGTCAGATGTGTATAAGAGACAGAGGTGGAGGTGAGCGGTGCGCGTCGTTCGCGGGGGGTCTTCAACGGGGAGGTTGAGCTCAGTGAGGGAGAGCATCGTTTTGAATTCTCCATCGTCCCGGGGAAACCAGGGGAGGGGGAAGGGACCTGGGGAGTGCGGGTTGAGGACTGCAGGTTGGTCCGCAAGGGAGGAGGCGACTGGGAGTCCTACCCGGAAAGCTATCGACGGATCTTTTTCAAGGGCCTGCCACCGGAAGGAGAGGCGGAAAGGGAGTCCTACATGCGTGAGATCGTGGAAACGTTCGCGACCAGGGCGTTCAGGCGCCCGGCAGAAAAGACCACGGTGGATCGGTTGACCGGAATGGCACTCAGTCGAACCCGGAACGAAGGTGCCAGCTTTAAGGACGGAGTGAAACTGGCGGTTACAGCGGTCCTGACCTCTCCCCGGTTTCTCTTCAGGAGTGAAGTGCAGGCTGAGCCTGATAACCCGGGGAAGATTGTCCCGGTGGATGAGTTCTCCCTGGCTTCACGTCTTTCCTATTTTTTGTGGAGTTCCGCGCCAGACCGGGAATTGCTTGAGCTGGCCTCCAGGGGGCAGTTGCGTGAAAACCTGCGCTCCCAGGTGGACCGTATGCTGGCTGACCGGAAGGCCGACCGGATGGTCCGGAATTTCGTGGGGCAGTGGCTACAGGCGCGTGATCTCCGCAGCCTGAGTATTGATGTGCGGCTCATCCTGGGGGAACGCAACAAGAGGACTGCGGAGCGCATCTTCGATCAGGAGATTCGGAATGACATGAAGACCGAGACGGAACTTTTCTTCCAGCACATCGTGAGGGAGAACCGGCCTGTATTGGAATTGCTCAACGCGAAGTATTCCTTCCTCAATGAGGCTCTGGCGAATTTCTATGGTGTGCCCGGAGTCAAGGGGCGGGAACACCGCCGGGTGGATTTCGGGAAGGACCTGTGGGCACGGGGAGGGATCCTCACGCAGGGAACATTCCTGATCGTCACCTCACAGCCCACGAGGACCTCTCCGGTGAAGCGGGGCCTTTTTGTCCTGGATAACATTCTGGGAACTCCTGCACCGCCTGCTCCGCCTGATGTTCCCGAACTGGAGGAAGCGAGAAAGGAGGTGAGTGACGGGACGATGAGGGAGTTGATGGTCGCGCACCGCGAAAAAGCCCTGTGCAAGTCATGTCATGAACGCATGGACCCGATAGGATTGGCGCTTGAGAATTTCAATGCGATCGGGCAGTGGAGGGACGAGGAAGCAGGGAAGGCTATTGACAGTGCGGGCCAGCTTGTCACGGGAGAAAAATTCTCCAACGT
Source organism: uncultured Roseibacillus sp. (assembly GCA_963935445.1). GTDB lineage: Bacteria > Verrucomicrobiota > Verrucomicrobiia > Verrucomicrobiales > Akkermansiaceae > Roseibacillus_B. Next base: position 1,735 of record CAWWCX010000507.1, on the reverse strand, counting down.
CATGGAACTGAAGGAGATCCTGGCCTCCTCCCGGAAGCAGGATTTTTATCGGTGCCTGACGGAGAAGATCCTTACCTACGCCCTGGGACGGGGGGTGGAGTATTATGACGCCCCGACCGTCGATGCGATTGTTGCCCGCCTGAACGGCGCGGAGGGGAGAATGCTGGACTTGATCTATGGGGTTGTTGAGAGCGCTCCGTTTCAGAAACGCCGGGGGGATGGGGATCGGCTGCAGAATTAGGCCCTTCGGCTGTAATTTCTTCGGGCGACGATTTCTGTACGAAGTTTCAGCGAAATAGCGTATACTGCGGCCAGATGAGTCAGAATAAGATGCTGCCGGGTCGAAGGGCCTTTCTGCGTGGACTGGGAGCGACTGTCGCTCTTCCCGGGTTGAGTTCCATGGGAGTGGCCCGCGCTGCTGCGGGAGCACGGGGAGTGACAGCGACCGGGGCTCCGCTGCGCATGGCGTATCTGTGCCTCCCCAACGGGGTCATCATGGACAAATGGCGCCCTCAGGGATCCGGTAAGGATTTCGTCTTCAACGAATCGATGAAGTCATTGGAGAAGTTCCGGTCCGACGTGCAGATTCTCAAGGGCCTTGAGCAGGCCACGGGCTGGGGGGGACGCGATGGAGCAGGCGATCATGCGCGTGGGAATGCAACCTTCCTGACCGGGTCGCGGCCGAGGAAAACCTCAGGATCGGATATCAGGCTGGGAATTTCGGTGGACCAGATGGCAGCTAATCATCTGGGCCGGGAAACCCGGCTGCCATCGCTTGAGCTTTCCTGTGACGGGGTGCGCAAGTCGGGAAGCTGTGATTCGGGATACTCCTGCGCCTACCAGTACAACATTTCTTGGCGGTCTGCGACTCAGCCCATGACGCCCGAGTCGAATCCGAGACTTGTCTTCGAGCGCCTGTTCGGCGGTGGTTCGCGGTCAGAGCGCAAGGAGAGCCGTGCCATTCGCAGCGCGGAGAAGAGGTCCATTCTTGATTTCGTTCTCGAGGATGCCAAGGCAATGGAAAAGAACCTCGGGCGGAACGATCAGCAGAAGCTTGATGAGTACATGACCGGTGTGCGTGAGATCGAGCAGCAGATCGAAAAGGCCGAGAGCATGGGGCCTCCGCCGGATCCTGGTGTGGCCGCCCCGGAAAATGGCATTCCCCGTAACTACCATGAGCACATCAGGATCATGTTCGACATGATGATCCTGGCCTTTCGTGCGGATCAGACCCGGATCGCCAGCTTCCTGCTCGCGCATGACGGGAGTAACCGGAATTTCCCGACCCACGGCGTGAAGGAGGGCCACCATGGCCTTTCTCATCATCAGGGCAACCGCTCCAAGATTGAGAAGATTGCGAGGATCGACACATTTTATCTCGAGCAGTTTGCGTATTTTCTCGAGCGCATGCGCAGCACCAAGGATGTTGATGGCAAGCCCTTGCTCTACAACTCCATGATCGTCTGGGGTGGTGGGCTTTCCGATGGAAACCAGCACACCCACAACGACCTTCCCATCATCCTGGCGGGGCATGCGGGAGGAAAATTCCGTGCCGGAAGGCATCTAGACCTCGAGGCCGATCTCCCCTTGAACAACCTTTACCTGCGGATGCTGGAGGAGGTTGGTGCTCCTGCGGGACGTCTCGGGGACTCGACCGGTATTCTCAAGGCCGTGTAGCAGGGAGAGGCGGTGCGGACCGGGAGAGTCCGGCCTTTTGCTGGCGCAGTAGGATACG
>CAWWCX010000506.1:0-3100 GCA_963935445.1 uncultured Roseibacillus sp. | reverse complement strand
CTCATTATCATGTCCGTGATTCCGTTCGGAATTGTGGGGGCTGTGATAGGGCACATCCTGATGAAGACCGAGCTCAGTATCATGTCGATGTGTGGCATTGTGGCCCTTGCGGGTGTAGTCGTGAACGACAGCCTCGTTCTTGTGGATTATGTGAATCGACATCGGAGCGTATCGGGCAAGGTAATTGAATCAGCGCTGCGGGCCGGGGGAGTGCGGTTCCGGGCGATTCTCCTGACGTCCTTGACCACGTTTGCCGGGTTGATGCCCATGTTGCTGGAAACTGACATGCAGGCCAGGTTTCTTGTCCCAATGGCCATTTCCCTGGGGTTCGGAATTCTTTTTGCCACGACGATTACACTGATACTTGTTCCTTCGGTATATGTGATCCTCGAGGATGCGCGTGGGGGACTGCGGTGGTTGTTTGGAAAGAAACGTCTCGGGGAGGTGACCGATCTGGAGTCGGTCGATATCCCGGGAGGTGAGTGATGCTCTTCAGTACGAATGACGCCCGGTGGTGCCGAAGCAGCCACCGGGCGTCGCCCTGCCTTGCCGTATAGGAGTCGAAGAAGGTGTGTTTGCCTGAGAGAAAAGGCCGTTACCGGGCCGGGACGTAGATTTCAGATCCTTTTGCGAGGACGAGGCTCTCCTTGAAGTCCCAGCCGTTGAGTTGGTTGAGTTGCGTGGTCGTAGTGCCGTGGCGGCTGGCGAAGTCGCCAAAGGAAACCTGTTCGCTCACAAAGACCGAAGAGATTTTCTTGGGAGTGGGAGGAGCCTTCTGCGGTTTTGGTTCCTCGGGTGCCAGGGCAGTGGCGGGCTCTGCGGCAGGTTCTGCGGCAGGTTCTGTGGGCTGTTTTTTGGGATCGGCAGCAGGCTTTGTGCTGGGGGCGGGAGGATCGTTCTTGGAAACAGATCGAGGAAGAGACTGACGACTGCTGGTCCGCTTTGGCTTGGGTGTCGAAATGGACTTCCGGGTAGATTTCGGTGGACGCGTGGAGACTGGGACAGCCTTGGGTATTGATGGATTCGGGATCTTTCCGGCAACCGAGATGGTCTGTCCGACAATGATCTTGTCTTCAATCGTGGGGTTGAGTCCCCGGAGTGAGCTCATGGAGATCTTGTGACGACGTGCAATACCGTAAAGAGTGTCACCGCGTTGCACGGTGTAACTGCGGGTATTTTCCGGAAGGGTGATTGCCGGCTTGGGAGCCTTAATCGACTCCGCTGGTTTTGGCTCTGCCTGCACGTTCCGGCCGGGCACCGGGGAGGGCTTCTCGACCGGTTGAAGTCCTTTCGGAAGGGAGATTTTCTGACCGACGCGCAGGAGGGCGGGGTCTGTAATTCCGTTGTCCTTTATCAGTGCGTCGGCAGTCGTGTTGTGGCGCCGTGCGATCGCCGACAGGGTGTCGCCTGTCTGAACGGTGTAGCTCTTTGGAGCATCCAAGGGAGGAGAGATTGGGTCCGCGGGGGCCTCGAGTCCACGGGCGCGCCGACGCTCGAGAGCCAGTTGGCTGTGGAGATTCTCGATCTCGGTTTCAAGGGCCCGGATCTGGCGCTCCTGCTCGGTGGAGCGGGCCCGCAGGGTGTCCATGTCAGGAGCGTCCTGGGCCAGCAGATGGAGAGGGATGAGGAGAAGGAAGAGGGTGAAGGCAGGGGATCTCATGGCGATCCCACTTTTTTTAAAATTACTGAATAAGTCAATCTGATTTTTAATAATACTAAAATATTTAGGTGCCAGTGGTTCAATAAAACCACTTTTTAGAGGGTATTACCGTCAGTCCGACCTTCAGGCGCTCTCTTCTGGAGACGCTGGACGTTCGTCCTCGATAGGCAACATCGAACGAACGTATCTGCTCGGGACCCAACCTCGGATCTTATTTGCAAATTCCACATAGGTCCAAGGTCCACGGGTGGCCAGGGGCCGGCACAGACTGCCGGGAGGTACTTCGATGACCTTGCGGCTGCCCTGCGGGGGGGAGCCCTGCTCGGCGATTGTAGCGGCCTCCGTGCCGGCGAGGATGGGTACCTTGTTGATCATGGTGGCGCTATCCTCGGCAGGAGCAAATTCGATGTCGGACGGGTAGAGAAACAGGGCCATCCCTCCGGTGAATACGAGGAGGATTCCCGCCGACAGGCCGGCCCACGGAAGTCGATGCATCCTTGCCCCCTTGAGAACCGTGAGGGTGGAGAGAAGAATAAGCCATCCCCCGGCGAGAGCGAGATTTTGGTAGAAGGAGCGGGAGAGACTGCCGAGGTGCTCCTGGTAGGCTGGGCGTTCGATGGTGATCGCCCCGGTCTTCCGTTTCAGGAAGCCCATGTTCTGTTTCGCTTCCGGGTGTCCGGGGCTTTGATGCAGGGCCCGGCGGTAGTAAAGCATGGCGAGGCCACGTTCCCCGAGGTGGAAGTAGCAATTGCCGATATTATAGAGGACGTCGGCTGGGAAAGACCCATTACCGTGCGCATCCAGGTAGTGGTTGATTGCGGGCAGGAAGGCGCTGTTATCCCACGCCGCCCGGGCCTTTTCATAATGGTATTCAGCGGGCTTTGGGCTGCTCGCTCCATGGGAGGTTCCCGGACTGAGACAGAACAGGATCGCCATGACGGAGAGAGCTTCCAAAGCACGCTTGCGCAAGTGGATCAGGATGGAGTGGCGCTCTTCCTTGCTGACCTGCGTCCCGAGGTCTTCTGGCTGGTAACAGCTCCGGTCGCGGCGTGCGAGCAACTCGTATGTTTGGTCATCCCGGTAATTGGCCGGAATCCATGCCTCAACAAAGGATCCGGTTGCGCGGAGGAAATGGCGCGAATTGCTGCTGCTGCGCTGGAGGTCCTCGAGGGCCTGCTCCAGCTCTTCTGCGCGGGCTGGCCGTGCGGTCCGGGAGAGGAGGCGTCTCCGGGCGAGCTGAATGAGAAGGATGACAGCGAGGAGTGCGGGAAGGATGTGCCAGGAATATGAAAGGGTGAGGCCGGAGGAAGGGTGCCCACGAAGGGGGTCGACCAGTCCGAGCACTCCTTCCATGTCCTCTACGGGGGTGGAGAGGTCTGGGAGCGCGAAGCCGGCAGGGCTGGAAGACTCATTGGCAGGAGTGAGGTCAATGGGAATGGG
>CAWWCX010000505.1:0-3103 GCA_963935445.1 uncultured Roseibacillus sp. | reverse complement strand
TAGAAAATGACCATGTCCAGGCCTGTTCTTGCTGTTATTGCGGTCATTCTGCTCCTGGGACTGGGAGGGGGCGCGACCCTGGGGTGGATGTATCTGACCCGTGATCGCGTGGCCCTGCTGACCTATCGCCTGGAGCTCCCGGAGGAGATCAACATGCGGGAGGTGGTCGCCCATGAGAAGAAGCGCCTTCATAGTGAGGAGGTTCTCAAGCCGGTCATCGAGTCCCTCGACCTGGTTGCGCGCTGGGGCATGGACTCGGAGGGTGAGGCTCTTGAGTACATGCGGAGCAAACTCATCGTCAAGGAAGACCGGGTAGCGTCCCAGATACGGGTGATTTATCGTGACCGGAAGCAGGACCGCGCCCTGGAGGTTCTGGACGAGATCAACGAGGTCTTTGGCAAGGTGCGTTCCGAGGCAACCCGCAGGAGTGAGTTGCCGCCGGTGATTCCGCTGCAGAAGGAGCAGGGCCCCGGAGCGCCGGACCCCGTGCCGGAAACGGCTGAGCCCTGAGACGGCCGGTTGTTCCGCCGGGCCCCTATTCGGTGTCCAGTCGCAGAGGCAGGTTGATTGATGGGAACTCGCGCAGAGTGAACCCAAGCATGGCTCCGAATTCGTCCTTCTCGCGGTTGTCGCGGTGAAAGAGACCGAGGGAGAGGATCCAGTTGTCGAAGGAACGGTGAATGGAGTAGTGCTGGTGCTCGAGCACACCATCGTCAAACTCCCATCGGTGCCTGAAGCCGGCCCCCCAGTCTTCATTGAAGCGTTTGTAGAGTTCGTACTCGCAGTAGATGGAATCCTGGAGGATGGGATGATTGTTGAGGAACCGGTGACGGAAGGTGAGCTCCAGGCTTTCAGAGGGCAGGAAGCGTAGTTGACCGACGGCCTCGGTGAAATCCCCCACCTTATCAAGGAGAGGAAACTGGGTTTCGAGCCCGAGCTCGAGCCAGGGGACGGGATTGAAGTAGATTTCGTTGTAAAAGTTGGAGAATTCCCGCTCGAACTCAGGGTCCTCGTGGAACCAGTCGAAGTAGGAATTGACGGTAAGCCACTCGTGGGTGCCGCCGTCGCGCCGGGTGAGGAAGCGGTTGCGGGCACCGAGGCGGACGATGCTCCAGTCCTCGAGGTCGTCGATGGCTGTGAAGCGACCGACGCCCAGGGGCCGGGGCCTGGTGCTGGCCGTGAGGCGGTCAATGCGGGGAAAACTGGCGTCCAGTTCATCGGTGGCAAACCAGGATACGCTGGCGTAGGGCTGAACGATATGGAGCAGGCCGTTCAGCCCGAGGGCATCGTTCCTCGTCTCCGGGAAGGCCCGGGAAAACTTCATGGAGGCTTCTGCCCCGGCGTAGATGTGTCTGCGCTCCTCGTTGCCTCCCAGTCCCTCGATACCCCGGTAGCCGGTGTAGCCGAGGCCCGCTCTCGGGACGAGATTGAGCCAGTCGTCCAGGACCATGGGGAGGGATATTTCCTGTGAGACGTGCAGGCGGGTATAGCCGTGCTCGGATAGGATGGTATCGATTTCATTGAGGCGTGGGTCTCCGGGGAGCAGGGCGGCCGCTTCCGCCTTCAGATCCCGCCGTTGGAAGCGGGGAATATTCTCATTGTAGATCCCGAGGGTGAATTGCCCCTCGTGCAGAAAAGGGGAGTCGAACAGAGGATGCCGCACCTGGTCGAAGGCCAGTTCCGGGAGGCGGGTGTCGGACTGATAGAATGAATTGGGGCGCAGGCGGGTCCACAGTGTGAGTAGGTTACGCTCCCGCTGGTGGGTGAGGGAGAGGACGTTGTCGGGATGAGGGTTGATTCTGAAGACGTCGGGTTCGAAGTCCTCGAGATAAAAACGATCGCTGAGGAAGGTCAGGTTGGCGTCGATGTGGGTGGTGCCGCCGGGAATCGTATCGTGAAGATCAAGGCGGTGGCGCAATTGGACGCGGAAACGGCGCTCTCCAACGTTCTGCCGGGGGATTCCGTTCCTGTTCTCCCCCGAATTGAAATCGTGGAAGTAGTAGAGCTTGAGCCCGCTCAGATTCGTATTGGCGCGGAGACGGGTGTCCAACAGGTCGACGCCGGTGCCAAAGCCACGCTTGGTGAGAATGTCCAAGTGCCATTGGGAGAGGAGCCAGGCGTCCTTGCGCTCTCCGGTGACAGGGTCCTCGTTCCCCCCGAGCATGATCCCGTAGTGGTTGAGGAGGTAGGGTCCCCAGTTCGAGCGCGCGCCGGGAACCACGTGGTAGCCAAGTTCCCGGCTCAGGGGTTGGGAGAGGTAGGGCAGCCAGAAGATGGGCGTGTCTCCGGCGTAGAGCTTCATGTTGCGGAAGATTACCTTGTCGTCGGGGATGACCGTGGTCCGTCCGGCCTTGAGCCAGAAGGTGGGGTCCTTGATGTCGTGGGTAGTGACGCCGGCATCCTCACCCACGAAAACGATTCGCCCATCTTCCTGCACCATGTCGAACTTGCCCGCCTCGAGGAGAATGGGGTCCATTCCCGTGCGCAGCCCTTCGGCCTCGAGGCGTTCCTCCTCGAACCAGTAAATGGCCGATTCTCCCCGGTGGAGGAACGTTCCCTGGTAAACGGTGACATTTCCGGTGAATCGTGCACACCTGTCTTTCAGGCTGATAACAATGTCATCCGCGAAGAGCTGAATGCCGTCATCGGTCCGGCACTGCATGTCTCCCTTGTAGTGAATGAGTTCGTTCTCAGCGTCCCATCTGGTCGCGTAGTCGTCCCCCGTAATGCGGAGGTTTTGCGGCATGGCGGGGACGAGTTCGAAAGGATCGCTTCCGCGGCCGGGTCCTTCACCCCGGGGGATGCTGAGCAGGTCGGCCCCGGTGGGTGGGGGATCGCCCTCCTGGGCGTGCACGGGGAGGGACGCCAGCAGGAAAAAGGCACAGAGCAGCGTCGCGACCGTGCCCCGGGGGGCTTGGTCGGCATTCCGCTGGCTGGTGCCCACCAGACGACCCAAGGACATCGAGTGATGGACTCCCATTCGCGTCCTCGAAACAATCAAAATTGTCGGGAAACAATACCGTGACCGGTTTGGAGGGATGTCGATACTTAAGGAAAGCTGAGCAGTAAGGGGAAGGGCGGGGGAGGAACTCCGGGGGACGTC
>CAWWCX010000504.1:0-3117 GCA_963935445.1 uncultured Roseibacillus sp. | reverse complement strand
ATCTAGTACGGTCTCGTGGGCTCGGAGATGTGTATAAGAGACAGGATCTACAAGGTGGAAGGTTCCCGCGTATTTATCCTGATCGCCGGAAGAATGACTCCAAAGATGGGCTCCGCGGCGAAGCCAGGTGATCTGCTTGTCACCGAGGGGGCCGGCTCGGTGCGAGCGGTGGTCGGCAGGAAGGGAGTCGATCCCCGTGCGGTTCTGGGTACAGTGAGCGACAAGACGCTCCAAACGATCATACGTTAGCAGGAGGAATGTCATGTTGAACAGTCATTGCAGTCAGTCACGACGGTTAGTGATCCTGGTCCTCGGCGGCGTGCTGCTCCTGTGTGCCGGGAATGGATTCGGGAAGGCAAAGCATTACGGGCAGCTCTTTGCTAAGAGCGGACGACCCCGCTCGGGGGCGGAGCTCTTTGTCTTCAAGGGCAAGGAGCTGGCAGCTCTCTACCGCGATTCCGAGGGGAAGACCAAGCTCGAGAATCCCGTCACCACCGGGGAGGATGGGGTCTACTGGTTCTATGCAGACAACGGCCGCTATGCGATTGCCGAGAAGGCCGGGTCTGGCTACAGGGTAATTGATCCGGAGTTACATGTCTTTGACCCGGGTGAGGCTCAGACGCTGACAGCGAGCTCGTCAGAGGTCGCACTGACGCTGACGCATGCCTCTTCGAGGAATGAGCAGACCATGAAGGCCCGGACGGACACCTCCATCGTTATGCGCCGTGAGGATGGGCCGGACATTGAGAAGAAGGGGCCCTGGCGCATGAAACACGTTGGCAGGGGCAAGGAGCCGGCGCCACCGCGCAGTTTTCTGCTGCTGTACAATACCGATCTTCTGAAGGACGAGAATGGACACGAGTCCTGGGCGCCCCGCGATATTGCGGACGTCTGCATTCTGTTCAAGATTACCCCGGAGAATGGCACAGGCGGTTGGGGTTGGGGTGGGTATTTCAGGTATGCAGTCGCGGAAACCGGCCCCGCAGGCAGCGCTCCCGTCTTCCGTGATGCCGTGAATGTCACGGGCAGTCCTGTGAATACCGCGGGCTCGCTGCTGAAGGTGGGCGCGGGAATAGACAAGAACACCCGGTATTTCCGCAACCGCTACGGCAGGCTGGTACCGTTCGCGTTCAGTACGACCTACGGCTCGCCGGCACAGCCGGAACCGCAACGGTACGGTGAGGTGCGTGTGTTGGACAGGGCCGGAGGATTCCGAAATGCTCCCGAGAAGGGAGCTTCTCATCCCCAGGTGGTCGCCAGCGGGTTTCTTTCCTACGCCGCGGCGGGCGAATCCTTTGTGAGGCTCGCCCCCGGAACGGTGGTAAGGCCGGGAGACACGCTGGTTGCCTCTGCCCACGGCGGATGCGCCGAGGTGGATAATTCCGAAATGGACGTAACCAAGATTATCGGCTGGGCCCTTGAACACGCCGGTCAGACCATGAAGGGCTACGTGTTCGTGGTTCTGAAGTAGGAAGACCGAAAGATGAAACGCATTGTCCCCATCTCCGCAGCAGTGTTTGCAGCCCTTTTCTTCTGCGCTGAAGAGGGGTTCGCGCTGACGAAGCATTTCGGGCGGGTCGCGGATCCGGTGACTGGAAAGGCGGTCAAGGGCGCCCAGGTCATCGTCTGTCTTGCCGGTGGCGATACTCGCGCAGAGATATTCCTGGATACGGATGGCGAGCAGCGCGCACCGAACCCCGTCATCACTGACGTGGGCGGTCGATATGCATTCTATGCTCGCGACGGAAAATACAGATTACGCATCCTTTCTCCCGATCGGAAATTGCTCTACGACCACGATGACATAACGATCTGCGATCCTCGCAATCCGCGGACGGTCAAGGCGGACAAAAGCCGCCCGGCGTTGTCTCTCAATACTCCACCGGATAGCGGAGAGTTGAACCTCCCCCTGATGATCGAGAAGGTAGACCCGGAGGGGAAATTGCTGGGAGCGCGATGGAGGCATCAAACGCATAATACGGAAGTCGGTTATGGTGCCTTCTACAACTTCAGGAGAAGAGGGGGCTCGCCTGACGCCCGGGACCTCGCACGAATCGACGCCGGCTCTGAGCCGGTCATGACCTGGGGTTTCAACGATGCCGACGACGGCATATGCACGATACCCGGTTTCTACATCTCCGGCGGCGGGCTCTGGCTTGGAGATGCGCATATCGCGACCTTCGACCTGAGGTTGCCGGTTCCCAGGAAGGATGACCCTTCAGGTGTGGCTCTCTTCATGAATGCGCCGGAGGGCCTCGCCAAGGGCGATGTGGTGGCCCTGGACGCGAGCGCCCGATTAAGCGTGAAACCGGTGAAAGCCCGCCTGGCCAAGGTGCCGTTCGTCGTGGCGAAGGTTGATGAAAAGAAGAGGACCTTTGTCATGGCCCGTGGACTGGCCTGGGTCAAGGTAGCCGGAGAGGTGAAGCCTGGAGATATTCTGGTAACATCCTCCAAATCGCTCTGCGCTGAGGCAGATAACGAGAATACTGACCCCAGTCGGTCACTGGGCGTTGCCGTGGGCAAGTCCGATGGCAATAAGGTTCTCGCCCGTATCGGCCGCATCGCGAGGGGTGGGGGATGATATCATATCTTTTCCCTTACTGCGCGCATGACCCAAACTGCAGGCGCCAGGGCGCGGAGGTCGGGTTGAGCTATGCAGGACAGGAGGTTGCTCCATCTGGAATCCCAAGAACGCAGGCCTGTTCTGAGGAGCGAACCCAAGGCAGATGGCGCGTCCGGACCACCAAGAGGGAACCGGCCGGCAATAAGAAGGGTGCGTATTGCCATGCGACAATGCCGGAGGGGAGACTTGTGTCTTGTTTCTGGAAGATTCCAGTCCATTCTCCCGCCCCCTGCGAGAGCCCCCGCGGGTGCCGCCTCGATGGACATCCCTCCCTTCAGGAACCTCGGCCTTCCCGCTCCTCTCCTCGAAGCGGTGGAAGCCCTTGATTTCGAGAGACCCTCCGCCATCCAGGCCCTTGCGATTCCACCAGCCCTCGCTGGGAAAGATCTCGTCGGACTCTCCGAAACCGGCTCCGGGAAGACCGCGGCCTTTGTTCTCCCGGCGCTCAGCAGCTGTCTCTTATACACATCTGACGCTGCCGACGATATGCAGTG
>CAWWCX010000503.1:0-3120 GCA_963935445.1 uncultured Roseibacillus sp. | reverse complement strand
ATCTAGTACGGTCTCGTGGGCTCGGAGATGTGTATAAGAGACAGTACCAAGACCGCGTGCTTGGTTTTGGTCGCCCGGAGATCATCGCCGGCTATCGGAAGTCTTGTGACCCCCGTCAGTTCAATCGCACGGCTCACGTCTCAGGGTGCCAGCGTCCTCACCAGGGCCTCACCGATCACAAAGAGTAGTTTGCACCCCCACCTTCCCCAGCTCAGGAAAGGCTGAAAAAGCAAATTCCTAGCAGTAGGGTGAGTTCCTAGAGCCACAGGGCAATAGCGAAGGCAACCCATCAGAGGGCTTGCGAGGACAAGAAGCACTCATCGAGAACCCAAGAAACTTCCCGCTGAGTTTCGACAGCGAATTTCGCTACGCCCGGCGCACGTGTTGAGGACGGTTCTGCGGGTAACTTGATCTGTAACCGTTTCGATCCGGAAGCATGGCAGAGGCATCGGTCTGGTGTCGTCTGCTGGTCGGGAGAGTCCGCTCCCGGCAGCTTTGCAGAATTCCGGAAGGGCTTGCAGAATTGCGTTGGAACAAAAAAGAACCCGCCTTCTGGCGGGTTTGGGTGGTCGGGGCGACTGGATTCGAACCAGCGACCTCTTCGTCCCGAACGAAGCGCGCTACCAAACTGCGCTACGCCCCGACACTGGGCCGGGAGAATGCGTCAATTCGGCCGGGGGGCAAGTCGAAAGGGGAAATACGCGGGCATTTTGGGCTGTTCACCATGAGTCTCCTCCAAGGAGGAAACCGGCACATGTATTTGATTGTCGTCCGGTCTGTCGGTAGGACCACGTCGTTTGTGAGAATACGCCTCTTCACTCTTCTGTTCCTGATGGCAGGTCTCCTGTCTGCGATCGGGGCTGGTCGCCCTCACGTTCTGTTTGTCGCGGTGGATGACCTGAACGACTGGATTGGTTGCCTCGGTGGACACCCGCAGGCACGGACCCCGAACATGGATCGTCTCGCAGCCCGGGGGATTCTTTTCACGAATGCCCATTGTGTGGCCCCGGCCTGTAATCCGTCCCGGGCAGCGGTCTTCAGTGGGCGGGTGCCGGGCGTGACCGGGGTCTGGTCCAATGAGAGCGGTTCCCTGTCCCGCCGCTATCCCGGGGGCAGGCTCCTGAGCACGGCCTTTGCGGAGTCGGGTTACCGGACTCGCGGGGCGGGGAAACTTCTGCACTCCCGGGGGGGAAAGTCCTTTGGAGAATACTATGGAGTGAACCAGCGCTGGAGTCCCCTCTCGAAGGAGGAGGTGAAATACACCCGCAGGGAGCTTCCCAGCAAGGTAACCGCGAATCCTCGGCATCTCGCCCGTGACAGTCGGGGACGGAAGGTGGTTCTACCGCTCAACCGCATGCCTTCGGACCGGAAGCCCACGCAGACGGACGGGGAGTCCTTCGACTGGGGAGGTTGGGACGTGCCGGATACGGACTTCGGGGACACCAGGATCACGGACTGGGCGATTGGCAAACTTAAGGAGGGAGAAAGCGATCCTCTCTTCCTCGCGGTGGGCTACTACCGGCCTCATATTCCCCTCTGGGCTCCCAAACGGTTCTTCGAACGCTTCCGGGATGACCCGGGGAAACTTCCTCCGGTCAAGGGGGCCGATCTGAATGATCTTGGGGAAATGGGTCGCAAGTGGGCAAGGGAGGCAGTCACGGCGGGTAGTCATGCCACGGTAGTGGAATACGGCCAGTGGCAGGCAGCGGTGGAAGCCTATCTTGCCTGCACGACCTACGTGGATTACGAGATCGGCCGGTTGCTCAAGGCTCTTGACCAGAGTGCGATGGGGGAGAATACGTGGATCATATTGTGGTCTGACCACGGCTGGCACCTCGGGGAGAAGGAGCACTGGGGAAAGTGGACCGGATGGGAGCGGTCGACCCGGGTTCCCCTCATCGTGGTTCCGCCCCGGACACAGGCTGCGGAATTTGCGGCTGGAGGATTGCGCTGTCACCAGCCTGTGAGCTTGCTGGATCTCTATCCTACCCTGGTCGAACTCTGCACCCTGAAGGGAGCCGGGCCCCTTGACGGCCAGTCCCTGGTTCCTTTGCTGCGGGAGCCCTCGCGGTCCACGGGCCGGGTGGTAACTACCACCTTTGATCGAGGCAATATCTCCCTGCGGGGTGAACGTTGGCGTTACATCCGGTATGCCAGCGGGGAGGAAGAGCTTTACGATCTCAAGGCTGACCCCAACGAGTGGTCCAACCTCGCCGGTCGACCGGAACATGAGGCGACGAGGAAACGATTTGCCGCCCGTGTTTCAGTAAAGGACTAGATGGAGAACCCCTGCGTTCACTCTTCCAGTCTTCGGAGCCGGAAGAACTGCCGGGATCTGTCCGGGAGCTGAAGGGGAAAAATTCGCTCGGTGCTGTCCTCAAACGAATGAATTGATCCTTCCACGCTCTCCCAGCTTCCCAGATCAGCCGAGCTCTCAAGTTGGTAACGGTTCGAGCCATCGAATCCCGCATAATCGATATGAATCTGGAAATATCCGTTCCAGTAATGCACTGGGACAATCTCAAACCGGAAAAGGTTCTGAAGATATTCTTCCACGTCACTTAGTTGGCTCTCCCTCACTTTCTCGAGCAGGGAGGACTCAGCAAAGACGTTTTTGTGGTGCCTGATGAAGAGGAGGGCGATCTCTGCCTGCCTGCTTTCCACGGCCTGGAGGAGAGGAGTCAGGTTGTCGGCGTTCCCTTCGGACGCCGGCTCACGGGTTTCTAGGTCCAGTCCTTTCTCCTGGTAGGCTTCAATAAGTTCCCGGTTGCCGGAGCGAATGGCATCCCAGAAGGAGATTCCATGACCTGCGGGAGCCTTTCGTTGCTGGAGGAGGTCGAGAGTGTCCCCGGTGGCCACGTCGAGCGGGGTTTCTCCGAAGACGTTGAGCGCGGCCATCGAGTCGGCGTTGACCAGAAGCGCGGCTACGTCCGGGCTGTCATATCGGGCGGCAAGGTGCAGGGGAGTGTCAAGGTGCTGGCTGAGGCTGGATCCGTGGGCGAGGAGGAACCGAACCCCGGACAGGTTATTCTCTTCAATCATCAGCTGCAGAGGCGATGTGTTGCAGTATTGAAGGTTTAGGTTGGCCCCACGCCTGACGAGCAACCGTGCGCATTCCAG
>CAWWCX010000502.1:0-3127 GCA_963935445.1 uncultured Roseibacillus sp. | reverse complement strand
ATGTGGGCCCGCGAGCGTGGCGCCCCCTGCGGGCGGGACGCGATGAGTTCCGGGGTGGCCAGGGAGAAGATCCAGAGGGGGAGCGGTTGTGGGTTCGCTTCCCTCGCGACTCGCAAGCCGGAGATTCCTCCGGGCATTGTCCGGGCAAAGATGGCAAGCCTGGCGGGAGGCTCCCGGCGGGCTTCCCGCATCCAGTTTCCGGAGGTCCTTTCGTGAGAACGATCGATGTTTTCAACCACTGCCTGCCGCCAGCCTTCGTGGAGGCCTGCCGGCGAGAGCTTGAAGAGCCGCTGCTCATGTTCGAGCGGGCAGTTGAAATGCCGGGAATGAGTAACCTGGAGGAGCGGCTGGAAATCGTGGGCCGGTTTCCGGGCTACCGCCAGATCCTCAGCCTCGCCTCACCCGCGATCGAGGCGATGGCGGGTCCTTGCGAGTCGCCCGAGCTTGCCCGGATTGGAAACGATGCCCAGGCAGACTGGTGTGCGGCGCATCCTGACCGCTTCCCGGGGTTCATTGCGTCCCTGCCCATGAACAACATGCCGGCGGCCCTGGAGGAAGCGCGGCGTGCGATTGAAGAGCTGAATGCAGTGGGCGTGCAGATCTACACTCATGTCAATGGAGGGCCGATTGACAGCCCGGAAGTTCTCGGGCTCTTCGCCCTCATGGCAGAGCTGCGGAAGCCCATCTGGCTGCATCCGCTACGGGCGAGCACGAGGGCGGACTACCTGGGAGAGGAGGTGTCGAAGTATGACTTGTGGTGGGCCTTCGGCTGGCCGCATGAAACAAGTGTGGCAGCCGGAAGACTCGTGTTCGCCGGGATCTTTGATCGCTGGCCCGACCTGATCGTGATCACGCACCACGCGGGCGGAACACTCCCGATGATGGAGGGGCGGATCGAAGCAGGGCTGGAGTTGATGGGGACGCGGTATCCCCCGGAGCAGATGGAGGCTGCGCAGACGGAGTTGCGGGAGAGGCCGATTGAGGCCTTCCGGAGGTTCCACGCCGATACCGCCACCTTTGGCTCGCGGCTGGCGATCTCCGCAGGGGTATCCTTCTTTGGGAAGGAGCGAATGTTGTTTGCGAGCGATTTTCCTTTTGCGGGCATCGGGGAAGCCCTGCGCGTGAGTGATGGTATGGGAGGGGCTGTCCTGACGGGGAATGCGGAGAGATTACTCGGACTCTGACCGGTGAGCTTTGGGCAATGAGCAGGGGCACCTACTACCCGTCTGAATCCCGCGGCTTCACGGATCCACGGACGGGAGCGCGTGTCCGTCAGGTCACCTCACATCCCTCGATTCACCATCACCCCTTTTATTACCTGCCGGCCTACGACGACAACATGGAACGGTTGTACCTGGTGTCGCACCGGACAGGCCGGCCGGAGCTCTTTGCCGAGTTGCGTGATGGTGGAGAGCTGTTGCAGCTGACGGAACGGGACGACCTCAATGAGTGGTCGTTCCATCCCTCACATGATGGCAACCATGTTTACTTCACTGCCGGTGCAGGAGCGTGGCGGGTGAATGTTTCCAGCCTTGAGGAGGAGCAGCTGGCAGATTTCGGAGGAGGGGGAATCCTGGAGAAGGGGATGGTTGGGGCGGCGATGGGAACCACCACCCTGAGCCGGGATGACCGGTGGTGGGCAGTTCCGGTGAAGGGAGCAGATGGGGCACGTTTCGTCGTGATCGACACTGAATCGGGAGACGCCGAAGTGATTCTCGAGCGCGACTCGATTGGGCATCCTCAGTTCCACCCCGACGACCCGGGGCTCCTGCGTTATGCTGGTCCCTATCATTCGCGGATCTGGGTCATCAACCGGGACGGAAGCGAAAACCGGCTTGTCTATGAACGCGACGACGTGAGCAGGGAATGGATTGTTCATGAAACCTGGCTGCCCGGGACCCGGGAGATCCTCACTGCCAGATGGCCGCATGGAATGCTTGGAATCGACGTGATGAGCGGTGAGGTGCGGCAGGTGTGTTCCTTCAATGCGTGGCACCCCATGATCAACCGGACCGGAGACTTGATGGTGGCCGATACCAAGAATCCGGACCGCGGCCTGCAGCTTTTTGACCCACGTGATGGAGTCGGGTTGCCACGAGCGCTTTGCGGGACGGAGTCCAGTAACGAGGGAGCGCACTGGAATACGGATCATTGTCCCTACGACGATGGTCCGGTCGAGGTCTACGCGCCGCAGCACACGCACCCGCATCCCGGCTTTTCCCCGGATGGGAAGCGGGTGGTCTTCACCTCCGATCGCAGCGGGGTGGCGCAGATTTACGAAGTGGAGCTTCCCTAGCAGCCGGTCCTCCGGCGCGACGAGGCATGGGGAATCCGCACCGGGAGGGAAGACTCCACAGGGTTCCGGTCACCGGGATCGCGGGTGCCCTTCCGGCCAGACAATCCAAGGGTCGTCGGGAGAGATGACCCGAAGCCCGTTCCTGGTGCGGGGCTTCTTCCGGGGGCGAGGCAGCGGATCAGGATGAACGATCCAGGGGTCGTGGTGGCCCCGCGCAATGGTAACCGGGGTCCCGACGGTGACGGCATGAAAGAGTCTGGCGGCAAACTTCTCCGGCATGCGGATGCAGCCGTGCGAGGCGGTTGCGCCGGGACGGGGAATGTAGCCCGCATGCAATCCAATTCCGGTTCCGGTCAGGCGCATCCAGTAGGGCATGGGTGCGGGGACATATTTGCACCCGGCGGGGACGGGGTCTTCCGGGTTCGCGATGCGGTCGACTTTTTCTCCCACCGAATTCTCGATCCACCCGTAGCGGTTGGAAGTCTTGTCGGCGACCTTCTTCTGCACGCGGTAACTCCCCGGAGGAGTGTCGTGACCTTCTCGGCCCGTGGCAACGTAGGAGGAGGCGATACGCCTGCCATTGCGGGTGACATGGAGGCGTTGTTTGCCCAGGTCGATGTGAATCCTGATGGGCCCCTGCCCGTCATCCTTTGACCAGGAGTAAAGAGCGGTGGCCTTGAGGGGCTTGCCGGACGGGGCCGGGGTGTCGGGATGCCTTTCGGAGATGATGGTCGTGCAGCCTGCGAGAAGAAGGGTGGCGGATAGGGGGATGAGTGCTCTCATTCTTCCTGTCTCTTATACACATCTCCGAGCCCACGAGACCGTACTAGA
>CAWWCX010000501.1:0-3133 GCA_963935445.1 uncultured Roseibacillus sp. | reverse complement strand
TTCTCGAGGGTCCCGATGCCGTCAACCGAGATGGAGACCACGTCGCCCTCCTGCAGGGTGAAGGGGTGGTCGGGAACGATGCCGGTGCCGGTCATGAGGAGAGCTCCATCCGGAAAATCATTCTCGCGAAAAAGAAAGCCGGCCAGTTCGTCGTAGGTGCGCTTGAGCTGAGAGAGGGCGGTGGTTCCCCGGAAGGCCTCCTCGCCGCTTCTGGATATTCTCAGGGTGATTTCGTCCTCTGGTCCGGGGAGGCTGCCCACCAGGAGGCAGGGGCCGAGGCTGGCGGATCCGGTGTAGACCTTGGCCTGGGGGAGGTAGAGGGGATTCTCGCCTTCGATGGAGCGCGAGCTCATGTCATTTCCGATGGTTGCCCCGAAGACCCTGCCGCTGCGATTGATGGCGAGGGTGAGCTCGGGTTCGGGCACATCCCAGGTGGAATCAGAGCGAATGCCAACTGTCGCTCCGGGGGGGCGGACGCGGCGGGAGGTTGCTTTCAGGAAGAGCTCGGGACGCTCGGCATCGTAGACGAGGTCATAGAAGCGGTCTCCCCCGGCCTCCTCGCTCTCCTCCATGCGGGCTGTCCGGCTCCGATAGTAGGTGACCCCGGCGGCCCAGACTTCCTGGGAGCCGAGGGGCGCAAGAAGTTCGTCCGGGAGAGCGCCCGCAGAAGAGGATTCCCAGGCCTGGTGGACGAGGGCGAGGGGGTCGTCGGCACGAAAGAGCTCATCGATGGACAGGCGGGTGGCTCGCCCTTCGCCATCGCGCTCGAGGTGAACTCCGGCCGGAGTGTTGTAGAGGCGGAACATGGAGGCAGTCTCCAGTTTCGCCGACGGGTTTCAAGTTCCCGTTCTCCGCCCGGGATGCTTGCTAGGAACGGGCAGGCCTCCACTTCCTCCGGGTGGCGATGAAGAGGAGGATCCCGGCCAGAGCCAGAGCGATGGCCCAGCCTCCCCGGGAGGGGTCTCTGAGTTCCGGCATGCGGACTGCACTCTGAAGGGGTCCGCGCTGGGAGAGCACAAAGCAGCCATAGCGGAGCACGGCCTCCTCGAGGGCCGCATCGTCGACGGGATCGATTCGGCCGAGTTTCCGTCGCTGGCTCTCCCACAGCGACTGCCCCACCTGGTCGGTGGCAAGGGAGAGCCGGTACATCGTCTCCATGAAGGCGGGGGTGCTGTCGTCCACCACGGGCCAGAGGCTCATGAGGATACTGGAGCTGCCGGCGAGGGTGAACCCACGGCGCAGGCCGAGCACTCCGTCCCCGCGGACCGAGTCCCCCATTCCGGAGTTGCAGGAAGAGAGGGTCACCAGGCGGGTGTTCTGCAGGGGAAGGTTCTTCACTTCATTGGAGAAGAGGATGCCATCCTCGGCGAAGGGCACTGCGGTGCCCCGTTCGCGGGCGGCGTGGGCCCGCTTGGCCTCGGTGAGGACCAGACCGCTGCGGTAGAAATGATCCGGGGCCTGGTGGAGGTCGTCGAGCTCCACTCTTGCCGAAGCGCCTTCCTCGGCGGGGGGCAGAAGGAAGGCGTGAGAGGAAACGTGGAGGACGACCGGACTTTCGGACAGGCTGCGGACCTGTTGTTCACTGGCGTTGGACAGGATGGCTCCGTCGGAGCGCCGGGGCATGATTTTCTCCACTCGCTTCAGTTCCTCGCGTACTCCCGGTATGTCAGAGAACCCCTCGATATTATCGAGGACGGAGCGGCTGAGTTCGTCGCTGGTCCCTGCCTCGCCCTCCGCAGGACGCTTGTGGGTTTCGAATTCAGGCACTGCGATGACTGCCCACGGTCCGTCCTGGAGGGCCGGTCGCTTCTCATCGATGAGGAGGTCGCGGCCGCTCGTGTAGTAGACGAGCTGGCGGAATTTGTTCGCGAGGAAGCGCATCTCCTCGTCCAGGAGCACGGCGAAGGAGACAAAATTGAGGCCGGCATCGGGAGAAATTCCAATCGTGTCCGTCCCCGCGGGGAGATGCGCGGCTACCGGACCCCAGAAGTGATCGTGCAGGCCCCGCAGGGCCGAGCTCATGCGCAGGAGCGGTGGGTTGGCAGACTGTGCAGAGGTGAGGACGTAGGTGCGGTATTCCAGACGGGCACGCAGGACTCCCAGCCAGAAGTGAAGTTCCTCCTCTGTTCCGAGGGGGATCCATCTTGGTTCACCCACCGGAAGGATGAGAATCGCTCCGTAGGCGTGGCTCCGTTCTCCGCTCCGGTTGAGATCGGGGTAGCGGACGTAGTCGACGAAGGCGGACCCGGTTGGAAGAGTGGCCTGGATCGTTTTCCAGGAAGCGGAGATGGAAGAAGTGGCGGAGTCTCGAGGCAGGTTGCGGAGACGGGCCTCCAGTGCCGTGATTTCATCGTGAACCTGTGTGATTTTCTCCTGCTCTGCCTTTCGGAAGAGCAGGTCGTCGAGCTCGCGTTGCTTGCGCTCAAAATCTTCACGCAGGTTCCCGAATTGCGGATCCAGAGAGGCAGTTGTCTTCTCGGAGAGGAGGCTGTCGATAATGCGGGCCTTGGTTCGCAGGAGAGTGTTGGCGATGAAGCCAGGATCCCGGCCCAGTGAACAGGGGAGTGTGAGGAGGTGGTTTTCCCGCAGCCAGTTCAAACGCTGGCGTTCGGTGCCGAAGGAAATGATGTCTTCGAAAAGATTGAGGGCATTTCCGGTGTGCTGGCGGATGGCGGCCAGAGTCTGCTCTGTCGGCCCGGTGGAGAGGAAAAGGCTTTCCGCGTAGTTGAGTTCGGCCTCGACGCAGGCCTGGTGGCTGGTGCCGACAGAGCTGCGGTAGAGGTCGACTGCTTTCTGATAGGCGTCGCGCGCTTCCTCATGGTGTCCGAGGACCTGGCTGGCATAGCCCAGATTGGTGTAACAGGGAGCGAGGGCGGGAGCATCTTTCCCGAGCTGTTCCTCGAGGATCGACAGGCCTTCACGGAACAATTCTTGAGCTTTCTGGTTGTGCTCCTGTTCCAGTTCAAGAGAGCCGAGGTTTGAGAGATGGGAGGCGAGCGCGACGCGGTTCACACGGGAATCTTCCAGCATACGCGTCAGTTCCGCGGCCTCGCTCAGGTAGTCGCGTGCCAGCTCCTTCGAGTGCCTGTCCGGCAGGCGCAGGAGCGCAAGTCCGATTTGACCGGTAAGAGAG
>CAWWCX010000500.1:0-3135 GCA_963935445.1 uncultured Roseibacillus sp. | reverse complement strand
TCCTATGACCGAAGACGCTATCCGCAACGCCCTCTCTGCCGTCAAGTATCCCGGATTCTCCCGGGATATTGTCTCCTTCGGACTAGTCAAATCAATCTCGATCGAGAACGGAGTGGCTATTGTCAGCATCCAGATACAGACCCGGGATCCCAAGACGCCCGAGCGCATCTTCAAGGACTGCCATGACGCCCTTGACGAAATGGCAGGTGGAGCCGGGAACGTCCAAATCGGCATCGACATCCAGGACCCCCCCGGAGCCGCCAACACCCCCGGGGGTGTTGAGGGGAAGCAGTCCATTCCCGGAGTGAAACGGGTGATTGCAGTGGCTTCCGGCAAGGGAGGGGTTGGCAAATCCACGGTGGCCTCCAATCTTGCGATTGCGCTTTCAAAGCAGGGGCTCCGGGTTGGCCTGTGCGATTGCGATCTCTACGGCCCATCCATCGCCCTCATGTTTGGCGTGGCTGACAAACAACCCATGGCGGACGAACAGGAGCGCATCATTCCCATCGAGGCCCACGGAATCAAACTGATGTCGATGGGCTTTCTCCTCGGAGACAGTTCACCAGTCATTGTCCGAGGGCCCCTTGCGACCCGCTATACCCAGCAGTTCCTGCAGCACGTGTCGTGGGGGCAACTCGACGTCCTCGTCCTTGACCTGCCTCCCGGCACAGGCGACATCCAACTGACCATCGTTCAGACCATCGCCCTCGACGGCGCCGTGGTGGTCACCACTCCTCAGGAGGTCGCCCTCATCGACGCCCGCAAGGCGATCAGCATGTTCGCGAAGGTGAACGTCCGAATCCTCGGACTTATTGAAAACATGTCCTGGTTCGAATGCAATCATGGCATCAAATACCACCTCTTCGGCGAGGGCGGCGGCAGGCTGGAAGCTGAGCGCATGAAAGTCCCGCTCCTTGCTCAGATCCCACTCGACCCGGATACCCGGCAGCGTTGTGACGAGGGACAACCGGTCGCTCTCCTTGATGGTTCTCAATCTCCGATCGCAGCGGCTTTCGAACAAGCCGCCGCCGCTCTCCCCTCCCAGACCCCACCTCAGGCCTAGTATCCTCCTGGCATTGTCCCAGCGCCACTGGTCGAAAAAAACCCGGAGCCATGGCCCCGGGTCTCTGGATTGCAGTTCCGCTCCGCGAGCGTTCTACGCAAAAAGCTTCTCCACGGCCTGGGCCTTGACCAGTTCGCGAGGCTGATTGAGATGATTGTAGACGATCGTCTCAGGCTCAATCCCCACACTGTGATAGATGGAGGCCAGGATCTCACTGGGATGCACCGGAGACTCCAGAGGGGCCGAGCCCGTCTTGTCCGACTTGCCGTGCACGTAGCCCCGCTTGATTCCTGCTCCACCGATTACGGATGTGTAACAATACGGCCAGTGGTCACGACCGTCGGCGCTGTTCCCATTACCGGATGTGCTCACTCCCTTCTCTGGAGCCCGGCCGAACTCTCCGATTGCCACAACTAGCGTTTCGTCCAGCATGCCCCGCTCGTCGAGATCCTCGAACAGGGTCGCGAGTCCCCCATCCAGCATGGGGCCGGACTGGTTCTTCATGCGCTTGGTAAGATCCTTGTGATGATCCCACGAATGGTTGTCCGAGTTTGCCACCTTGGGCCAGACCACCTCAACCACCCGGGTCCCTGCCTCCACCAGTCGGCGGGCGAGGAGGCAGCTCTGCCCGAATGTATTGCGGCCATATCGGTCGCGCAGGGTGTCGCTCTCCATCTCGAGGTCAAAGGCCTCCCGGGCCTTGCCCGAAACGATCAGGTTCAGGGCCTGGTCGTAATAGTTGTCCAGATTGTATTTCTCGACCGCCTTCTCGATGGCCGGCATCTGATCCTCAATAGCCTGACGCAGCTTGGCACGCCGACGGAGACGGGTCGAAAACACTTCCGGACGGAGCTGCAGGTCATCCACCTTGATGCCGTCCATCTTGTTCATCTTCATGTCATCTCCGGGCGGGTAAAGATAGTAGGGGTCGTAGGCCTTACCCAGAAAACCTGCCGTTCCTCCCTTCCCAACCACATTGCTCTCCTGGAGGGGACGAGGCAGCATGACGAAGGGCAGCATTGGTTCGTCAGTCGGCTTGATCCGGACGATATTGGATCCGAAATTCGGAAAATCCTTCGGCGATGGCGGTTCCAGCTGCCCGGAGGGACTCACCTTGTCGGTCGTGTAACCCGTCATGATCTGGTAGATCGCAGCCGTATGGTTGAAGAGTCCGTTCGGGGTGTAACTCATCGACCGCACGGTCGTGAACTTATCGTTCACTTTCGCCAGCTTGGGCAGGATCTCGGTGAAATGAATCCCCGGAATCTTGGTTGGGATCGTCTTGAACGCCGAACGAATCTTATCGGGCACATTCTCCTTCGGATCCCAGAGGTCAAGGTGACTCGGTCCGCCCTGAAGATAGACCAGGATCACACTCTTGGCCTTGCCCCATCCGTCCTTGCCCGCATGGGGGCTTCCGGCGGACTGGTCCTGGGCCGCCAGCACGTTGTTAAGAGTCATCCCCATCATTCCTGCTCCCCCCACCCGGAGGAAGTCACGACGGGTATGGCCAAGATGGGCGTCACAGAGATCGCGCCCTTTCGCGCCTTTGATTCGGAACATAATAGTAGCTGTGTTTGCAGGACAGGCGCAGAGCCTGTCGTGGTCGTTTGGATGGCTTCCTATCCGGTTACCATCTGTTGAGGTTTAATGATTAAACAGGAAAGCAGGGTTGTTGATCAATGCCCAAGTTAGATCCTGAGCCGCTGTCATCCGGAGATCCTTGGCCTGGCCTGCGCTCATTTCTACGTCCTTGCGGTAGCGAATGAGCCTCTGATCCACCTCAATTGGGATTTCCGCATATTTTAACGCTTTTTGCAGCTCCTCCATCTTCTTGTCGGGCGGAATACCCGGGAAAGGTCCTTTCGCCACCCATCTCCGGTTCTGGTAGTCCGCATCATTTTCACCTACCCACGAGAGCAGGGCCTTTGTCTGCTCCGCGCTCCGCTGGCCGGGCTCCTTGCCCAGGGCCTCCGCCACATGTCCGGGAATCCCAAAGTGCAGAGGGTCAGCATCGCTGGTTACATCTGTCTCTTATACACATCTCCGAGCCCACGAGACCGTACTAGATC
>CAWWCX010000499.1:0-3135 GCA_963935445.1 uncultured Roseibacillus sp. | reverse complement strand
CGGCCGAGCGAGGCTTCGGAGCCGAACTCCCCTTTACCAGCAAGGAGGGACTCCGGGGCCAGGACCATGTTTCCCGGCGCAACGCTACCTTGAAATCCTTCCGCGATGTCATTGCCTCGGTCGCCACAGAGGGCGGGCATCACTTTGTTGATCTGTTTTCTGCCCTCCAGCAGAGCAAGACCCCCTACTCCAGTAACGGAATTCATCCCAGCGCGGAGGGCTACCGGAGCATCGCCCGGACCATGGCCACTAGCCTGAGCCTGCCCCGGCCTGCGGTAGCGCTCGACTCCAGGGAGGCCGAGGCCCTTCGCTCCAATATTGTCAGGAAAAACTCCCTCTATTTTCACCGCTGGCGCCCACGCAATGACGCCTTTGTCTACGGAGAACGAAAGAACGAGCAGGCCACGGCCCAGACCGAGCCGGAGAAGTTCGAGCCCTTCGTTTCCGGGCAGGAGGACCTGATCCTCGAAAAACTGAAGGCGCTCAAGTGAACCCGCGCATCTTCATCATTTCGCTGGCTCTCGGCTGCCTGGGCCTGCCCTCCCTCGCCCAGCACAACCTGAGGGATATCCCGCCACCGGACCCGGAGGTCGAGAAGGCGTCCTTCAAGGTGGCCGATGGATTTGAGATAAACCTCTGGGCCGCTGATCCCCTGCTGGCCAAGCCCGCCCAGATCTCCTTCGACCGCCAGGGGCGACTCTGGGTCGCCAGCAGCGAGACCTATCCGCAGTTGAACGTGAACCAGGATCCCAGCGACCGGATCCTGATCCTCGAGGACACAAACGGCGATGGGGCGGCCGACAAGTCTTCCGTCTACTACGACCAACTCATCATCCCGGGAGGAGTCCTGCCCGACGGAAACGGAGGCGCCTATGTCGCTCACGGAGAGGAACTCCTTCATCTCCACGATCGTGACGGAGACGGCAGGGCCGATGACCGGGAAGTTCTTCTTTCCGGGTTTGGATCGGAGGATACTCACCACACCCTGCACCGCCTGCGCTGGGGACCCGGCGGACTCCTCTACATGCTGCAGGGCTACTACATCGGCACCCACGTGGAAACGCTCTACGGCCCCCGTCGGCTCAACGGGGGAGGCCTCTGGTCCTACGACACCCGCACCCGGCGCCTTGAGATCTACAGCCGTGGACTGGTCAATCCGTGGGGAATGGTATTCAACCGCTGGGGGCAGTCGTTTCAGACCGATGGAGCAGGTGGCCAGGGCATTAATTACACTTTTCCTGACTCTGTCTTCCTCGCCTCCCCCCACGAACACCGGACCCTCTCCGGCCTGAATCCCGGGCGCCCCAAGTCCTGTGGCCTGGAGATTATCAGCGGCAGCCACTTCCCGCCCGGGTGGACGGGCAGCCTGCTCACCAATGATTTCCGCGCCAACAATATCGACCGCTACGTGATCACCCCCGACCAGAGTGGCTACAAGTCCGTGCTACAGCCCGATCTCCTCGGGTCCTCCCACCTGTCATTCCGTCCCATCGACATCGTGATGGGGCCTGACGGGGCTGTCTACATCGCCGACTGGTACAGCCCCATCATCCAGCATGGGGAGGTCGATTTCCGGGACCAGAGGCGGGACCGGGTGCATGGCCGGATCTGGCGCATCACAGCCAAGGACCGCCCGCTCGTCAAACAGGTGAATTACCAGGAGGCCTCAATCCGCGGACTCCTCGATCTCCTCACCCACGAGGCCGACTGGGTGCGGTTGAACGCACGGCAGGAACTCAAGAAGCGGGACGAAGACAGGGTGAGCTCGGCCCTCGACGAATGGGTCCGTGCCCTGGACCATTCAGACCCGGCCTTTGAGCACCACCGGCTGGAGGCCCTCTGGACCTACCAGACCATCACGACCCACCGCTCCCGCGAACTTCTGGAAGAGATCCTGAAGTCGCCGGACCCCCGGGCCCGGGCAGCTGCCATCCGCGTGCTCTACCACTGGCGGGGAGATGCCGCATTGCTGGCCGGGGCGGTAGCCGACCCTCATCCCCGGGTTCGCCGGGAAGCCGTCACGGCCCTGGGGCAGTTCGCCTCTCCGGAAGCTCTCCTAATTGCCCTCGAGGTGCTGAATCACCCCATGGACAAGTATCTCGATTTCGCCCTCTGGCGAACCTGCCGCCTGCTGGAAGCCCACTGGCTGCCCGCCTTCCAGAAGGGACAGTTGAAACCCGGGGCAAACGCCGGTCACCTTGCATTCGCCCTCAAGGCGATCGAGAAACCAGAAGCCCTGGCGCCCCTGGTCGAAATGATTACGAGGGGACAGGCGGACGGATCCACCATTCGCCTTGTCAGCAAGATCGGAGGGCCGGAAGAACTCGATGCAGTTCTCCGCCTCGCACACCGGAAAGCCCACTCCTTGACCCGGGACGCCGCCCTCTCCCTTGTGGAGGCCGTCGAGGACCGGGGCCTCTCTCCTGCCGACAAGAGCCTGTGGTCCCCGACCTGCAGGACGCTACTCGGACAGGGCGACCCAACGGTCGTCGCGGCCGCCTGCCGCCTCGCTGCGGCCTGGAACCTCCGGGACCTGCGCGAGGAGATCCAGGACCTCCTCGTCAACGCCCCACCTGCGCTGACTCCCGATGCCGCCAGGGCAGTCGCCCGTCTGGGAAATCCCGGACTTGTTGAATCCCTCGCTTCCGGGGGAGCAACCCTTCAGCTCCGGGTGGCAACCACCGCGGCCCTTTTTGAAGTCGACCCGGCCATTGCCGCCCCGCTCACGGCGAAACTCTTCCATGAGAAACTGTCCCAGGCCGAGATCGAGATTCTCATGGCCGAGGTCGTCCTCCGGGACGGAGGGAGCAACCAACTTGCCGGGGCCCTGGCCGGAAAGGAGATCCCCGGGGAGACCGCACTTCATGCAACGAGGTTGCTGGAAGTCTCCGGCAAGAAGCATCCCGGACTCACCGCCGCCCTCGCGAAGGCCGGGGAACTGAAGCCACTTCCGCCAGATCTCAACCCCCAGGACCGTGACGCCCTTCTGGCCAGGATGTCCGACGGCAACCCGGGACGCGGGCGGGCTGTCTACGAGCGCGCCTCTCTGGCTTGCATGGTCTGCCATCGCATTGGTGGTGAAGGCGGGATTATCGGCCCCGACCTTTCCAGCATCGGCGCAAGCGCCCCCCCTGA
>CAWWCX010000498.1:0-3137 GCA_963935445.1 uncultured Roseibacillus sp. | reverse complement strand
TCCGCAAAGGCATCGAGCCCCATCTCTGCAACCTGCTCCCGGTGGTTGGCATGGGGCCGGGGCCAGATGTCGATATGTCCGGCTCCTGCCTTGCTCACCTCCGGAAGAACCTCGGCGAGGGCGGTGGTCCCATACATCGCGGAGGAGACGAGGTAGTTGAGCCTGAAGGAATCGTCGGTCCTGCTGGCGTGGGTAATGCCGGCAGCTGCGGCTGCCCCGGCAGACTGGCAAAAGATACGTCGCTTCATGGATAGGTGGGATTGTAGGGAATCCGGTCGATTTGCCGAGTTCATTGCAGCGGAGATGCAGGAATCGGGGGGAGAGGGGGGCAGGGATTCGCCGTCGGATGGAGGTGACATGGTCGAATGACTTGAAATGCTGTCTCACACAGCCAAGCTCGCGCTTTCACGCTAGACGATTCGGAATGGAAGCTCTTGGAATGAATGGCCTCGTTGCGGCAGTGGTAACGCCGATGGATTCGCAGGGAGGACTCAACCTCTCCATGGTGCCCGCCATCGTTGATCACCTGGAGCGCAACGGCATCTGCGGTGTCTACATTGCAGGCAGCACGGGGGAGGGGATGTCGTTGACCGAGGAGGAGCGTCAGGCCGTGGCAGAGGCGTATCTTGAGCGCTGCCGGGGACGCATGCGCACGGTGGTGCAGGTCGGGCACAACAGTATGCGGGCGGCGGCGGCCCTCGCTGCTCATGCGGAGTCCTGTGGAGCGGACGCGATCTCTGCTACGCCAACGGGCTACTTCCAGGCCGAGGGCGAAGAGGGGCTGGTAGAGGCGATGTCGGTGGTCACCAGTGCCGCGGCTGCGACACCATTCTATTATTATCATATTCCTGCGCTCTCCGGCGCGTCGATGAACCCCATGCGTTTCACACAGCTTGCGCGGGAGCGTCTCCCGACCTTTTGCGGGATCAAGTACACGGATGCAGGGAGTTCTTACAACCTTCCCTCCCTGCAGAAGGCGGGGCCGGGCCTGGAGTTTCTCAGCGGAACGGATGAAGCCTACCTGCAGGCTCTCGCCCAGGGATACGTCGGAGCGGTGGGGAGCACCTACAACTATGCGGCGCCTCTCTATCACCGGGTCCGGGAGGCGTTCGAGGCGGGGGATCTCGAGGAGGCGCGCCGCTGGCAGGGACGGGCGCTCGAAATGCTCGAGGCGATGCTGGGAACCTGTGGGCGAGCCAGTTTGAAGGCCATGATGTCGATGGTCGGAATTGACTGTGGCCCATGTCGTCGCCCGATGGAGCCCGCCACTCCCGAACAGCTCTCCGATCTCCGCCGCCGGCTTGAAGACATAGGCTGGTTTGATTGGGTCAATCTTGAAAAAGCCGAAGTCTCATGAAGTCCTTTATTCCCGCTGTAGCCCTCTGTGCGACCCTGTCTGCGCCCTCCCTGTATTCTGCAGAAACAGGAAAAGGGCCCCTGTCCTGGAGTCATCTGCCCACCTTGCCTGGAACGGAGGGATTTGCCGGTGCCTTTGCCGGCATCGTGACAAACGGGAACGCTGGTAAGGATTATCTCGTGGTGGCCGGGGGCGCCAACTTTCCCAAAGGGCGTCCGTGGGAAAAGGACAAGAACCCGGAGAAGATCTATTACGATCTGGCCTTCAAGCTGGAGCTGGGGGTGGATGGCGCCGCATGGGAAACCGTCGAGGCGCCGCTGGGGGAAGAAGTGGGCTACGGAATGTCGGTGACTCTGCCCGCGCGCGGATCAGCACTCTTCATCGGCGGCAAGGAAAAGGCCGCAACCGATGCGGTCTGGGAGGTCACCGTCGACAAGTCTGGCGCGTTGACCTTTGCGCCCCGGGTCAAGTATCCCCTGCCGATCGTGGAAGGCGTGGCCGGCATGATCGGGGAGAAGGTGATCGTGGTCGGGGGAGCGACCAACAAGGAGGGAGGAGGATTCAGGACCGCGCAGGAGGCCTACATGCTCGATACAAGCAAGGAGGAGAGCGCGTGGAAGTGGGAGCCGCTACCTTGGCCCCAGACTGGTGAAAAGGAGATGGCCCGGGGTCGCGTGTATGCAGTTGCTGGCGTGCGGTCTGACCAGTTTTACCTGTTTGGTGGACGGGATTACGCCGGGTCCGCCGATCCCGCCCCGGGGAGAGTCCACCAGGAGAAGCTCGACATTCTGTCCGATTGCTACGGACTCAGCCTGAAGGGAGCAAAGCCAGAGTGGAAGCGCTTGGCAGACCTGCCACAGGGCATGAGTGCGGCTCCGTCAGCGGCCCTGCCGGCAGGTGTCTCACACCTGCTCATGCTGGGTGGGGTTTCGGCGGATTACTGGCGGCAGCAGTTTGAGGACCGTCCGGAGCTGAACGGGGCAGGAGAGGAGCATCCCGGATTCGAGGGCACGCTCTGGGCCTATGACACGATTACGGACACCTGGGCCGAGGCCGGCGAACTCCCCGCCGAGGCGCAAGGTATTCCTGTTTCGGTGCCGGTGACCACCCCGGTTGTGGCGTGGAAGGACAAGTTCATTGTGCCCACCGGAGAGATGAAGCCGGGTATTCGGACACCGCAGGTCGTCGTGGCTCAGGTCCAGAAGCTTGATTCGAAACTGGGTATCGTGAATTGGATCGTCGTGGGAGTGTATCTCGCGGGGATGGTGGGGATCGGTTACTGGTTCATGAGACGGGAAGCATCAGCGACCACGGAAGCCTATTTCCGGGGAGGCCAGAAGATCCCCTTCCTTGTAGCCGGCCTGTCGATCTTCGCGACGGTGCTCAGCTCGATCACCTTCATGAGTATTCCGGCCCGGGCCTATGGCACGGATATCACGTGGTATATTGGCCAGTTGGCCATGCTGGTCCTCATCCCGGTCGTCGTCTTTTTCTACCTGCCGTTCTTCCGTAAACTCGACCTTACCAGCGCCTATCTCTATCTGGAGCGCCGTTTCAACCTGGGGGTGCGCCTTTTTGGAAGTTTCTCCTTCATGTTTGCGCATGTCGGCCGGATTGCGATCGTGCTCTATCTGCCTGCCGTGGCCCTGTCGGCGGTTTCCAACATCAACATCTACGCCGCCATCATCATCATCGGCCTGCTGTGCGTGATCTACACCGTGATGGGGGGGATCGAGGCGGTAGTCTGGACCGATGCGATCCAGGCCGTGGTGTTATTGGG
>CAWWCX010000497.1:0-3144 GCA_963935445.1 uncultured Roseibacillus sp. | reverse complement strand
ATCTACACACTGCATATCGGCGGCAGCGTCAGATGTGTATAAGAGACAGCAGCAAAACAAGCCGGCGGCCCTCGCCCACCTTGTCCAGGAACTTGCCGTAGGCCTCCACGAACTCATCCACTCTGTCCTCGCCATCCAGCGACTCCATCTTGCCGAATTGCGCGATGACCACCGTGGCCCCGGCCCGCTTCAACTGCGCACTCCAGTTCCCGAATGCATCCTGTCGCCAGCGTTCCCGTTCCGCAGTCTGGTGATAAACCGTATCTCCATCCCACGCAAAATCTCGGAAACGGGGAGCCACTTCCCTCCAGCGCGTGGTCAAGGCCGCCTCGAGGCGGCCTTCCTGCTGAATCTTTATAAGATCCGTTCCCCCCACAAAGGCCACCACGTCACCCTTTTTCAATTCCAACTCTGCCCGTGCTCCTCCCGAAGCGGCGGCCAGCACACCCAAAATCGCAAAATAGCATCCAAGCTTCACAAGCCCAAGGCTATCGGACCTCTGCGCAGGGGACAAGGAATTGCCCCCGGCCGGAAGGAGACCACCTGTCCTCTCATGGGATGACACCCCATGCCCGCCAAAAAACCGGCTACTTCCCACTCACGACCTTGAGGAGAATCCCAAAGGCCGGGGCCGCCATCTCTCCGTGGTTGAATCCCCCCAGCTCGTGCAACTCGGTCTCTTCGTGCCCGGCGACCTTCATCATCCGCCAGAGGTATGCGTTCTCCTCGTAGCGGCCCAACATCTCCAGCTCCCGGTCGCCGGTGACCAGGACCAGTGGCGGGGCTTCCGCACGGACATGAAAAAGCGGGGCAAACCGGTCAATCACGGCCTGCCTGCCCGGTATCCCCCTCTCTTCCCGCGGGGTAAAGTGGGTAATGGTGTGCCCACTGAACGGAACAAGGCCCGCAATCCGGTCGGCATCGATCTCGTGGGCCGCCAGGTAACTCTTGTCCAGGCCCACCATGCTCGTGAGATAACCTCCCGCTGAATGCCCCGCCACATAGATACGTTTCCCGTCTCCTCCATAGCGGACGATGTTCTTGAAGGTCCACGCCACCGCCGCCGCCGCATCCTCGATATAGGCCGGACATTTCACCTTCGGAAAGAGCCGGTAGTTCACCGCCACCACCGCGATCCCCTGCTCCTTCAGCCGGGGAGGGACGGTCTTTGTGCCGCCCCGCAAACCCCCACCATGAAACCAGACTACGGTGGAGAAGCCCTTCCGGTTCCTGGGACGGTAGAGATCCAGGACACAACGCTCCTTCATGTAGGCGTTCCATCCGGGTGAACTCTCGCTGCGATAGGCGAGATCCTCCTCAAGAACATATTGCTCCCCGGCCCCTTCCCCGGTGACCGGAAAAGTCAGGAGGCCAAATACGATGGTTCCCACGAGCCTGCACATGCATGCAGAAGACCCTGCCTTGACAGTCAACTCAAGCTCCCAGCGTCCTTCTCCTTCCCTTTCTGCCCCCGTTTCTTTCTTTCACAATCCCCGTGGTTGAAGCACTAATCCCGCGTGCCCGGCGCCTCTCCCCGCTACCACCATCTGGATGCCCTCCGCGGAGCGGCCATGCTCCTCGGCATCGTCCTGCATGGCCTTCTCTCCTTCTGGAACAACTACTTCTGGCCGGCGCAGGACCTGCATCAGCACGACCTTTACGGCACGGCTAACTTCGCCATTCACGGATTTCGCCTGCCGCTCTTCTTCCTCGTCAGTGGATACTTTACCACCATGCTCTGGCGACGCCGTGGACTCGGCGATCTCGTTCTTCACCGCATCAAGCGCATCCTCCTTCCCCTCGTCGTTGGCTGGTTTGCCTTCGTCCCAATGACCTTCGGCATCTCGATCCTCGGGGAGCACATCAATAATTCCCGGGCCCTCCAGGCCTCCGGGGAGGACTCCGGGGAGGACTCTGGATCCCCGGAAGTTCCCGACCTCTGGATCTCCATCCGGTTCGGGGATACCGACGCCCTCCACGCCCACCTTGCCAGCGGCATCGATCCCGATGCCAAGGATCCCCATGGCATTCCAGCCCTTCATTGGGCCGTCATCACCAATCAGCCCGCATGCGCGGAGATTCTCCTCGAACATGGCGCCGACCCGAACAACCTCGACAAGCCGGGCAACACCGCCCTCCATGCTGCAGCCTTCTACGGGCGGTCCGATCTCGCCAGACTCCTCGTCAACCACGGAGCGGACGTCAATTTCGTCTCCTTCGAGGGGAAGTCGCCCCTCGACAGCGCCCGGGAACACTGGGAAACAGTCCGGAAGATCTCGGAACTGCTCAAGGTCGAGGCAACCCGGGAGGAGGTGATGGAGGGGCGCGAGGAACTCGTCTCCTTCCTCCGGGAGGAGGGGGCCACGGTGAAAAGCAATGCCTTCATTCAGCTCTACCGGATCGGGGCCATGCTCCCGCTCACCTTCCACCTGTGGTTCCTCTACTACCTCCTCATGCTCGTCGCCTGCTTCGCGCTGGCATCCTGGATCGTCACCGGCCTGAAGATTCCCTCTCCCCCTGGCTGGCTCCTCTCCGCTCCCGTCTGTCTCCTCTACCTGGTTCCCCTCACCGCCCTGGGGCAGTATTTTCAACATCAATCCTTCGGCCCTGACACCGCCATGGGCCTCCTGCCCTGGCCTCCCAAGCTGTTCTACTACCTTTTGTTCTTCGGCTTCGGGGCCATCTGCTTTGGTCGTGCCGAGTTCGAGGAGAAGCTCGGACGCTGGTGGCCACTCTGTTTCCTGTTCGCAATCCCGCTTTTCCTCTACGGCTTCCAGCTCTTTGAACAGCGCCCCAGCGGACTACTCCGGTGGGCCTTCAGTTTCTCTGCCGCCCTCTACGCCTGGCTCATGGTCTTCGGGTTCCTTGGATTCTTCCGCCGGTTCTTCGCCGGCGAGAGCCCGCGCATCCGTTACCTCTCTGATGCTTCCTACTGGATGTATCTCGCGCACCTGCCTCTCATCATCGTCCTGCAAATACTCGTTTCCACCATTCCCCTTCCGGGACTTTTCAAGTTCCTTGCAATTACAGCGCTCACCTTCGCCCTCCTTCTTCTCACCTACCGCTACCTCGTTCGCTACACCATCATCGGAACGATGCCTGTCTCTTATACACATCTCCGAGCCCACGAGACCGTACTAGATC
>CAWWCX010000496.1:0-3145 GCA_963935445.1 uncultured Roseibacillus sp. | reverse complement strand
GGCCCAGTATCGCTCATTTCCGCTGGGACAGCCGGCCGGTGGTGCGCCGGATCCTGCGGTGGGTCAGTAATGTCGCGAGGGGCAGGAAGGACCATCGGCAGACGCTGACTGGCATCGAGCTGGTTGAGGGCGGGACCATCGGTCCAGCACCTGCATTTACGCCCGCTCCGAAACAACGCAGAAAATGAACGCGGAAGGGTCTCC
Source organism: uncultured Roseibacillus sp. (assembly GCA_963935445.1). Classification (GTDB taxonomy): domain Bacteria; phylum Verrucomicrobiota; class Verrucomicrobiia; order Verrucomicrobiales; family Akkermansiaceae; genus Roseibacillus_B. The sequence goes on along the minus strand of CAWWCX010000496.1, from coordinate 2,941 downwards.
ATGAATGGGAAGCCACCCGGCGCGAGTTTTTTTAAATCTGTACACCTGAGTAACACAGTTTACGGAATTTAAATTGCTGGCAGATCGGGCCGACCCGCGAAAGATTTTGACTGGGTGAGAGGACGCCTTGGGCGCGCCCCTCCCGACACTGAAAATAAAAATGAAAATACCGAATGTAGCAAAAGTTCGCATGCTTTCCTGTGGAATGGGTCTTGCAATGAGCGGCTTGGTCGGCGCCTTGCCTGCTCCTGATGGAGCGTCCGCGGACGTGTCCAAGCCGGTCCAGGTGTTCATCATCATGGGGCAATCCAATACGCTGGAATTCGGGCGGGTGAAGGGAGATAAGGAAGGCTCGCTGGAGCATGCGGTCAGGAAGGAGAAGCTTTATCCGTTCATGGTTGATGACACCGGAAACTGGACTACTCGGAAGGATGTTCGCAACCTGCACGTCATGGGCAGCGGTGGGCCAGGCCGCACCAGTATCAAGCGCAATGACTGGCTGACAGTTTCCGGGGGAAGAATCGGCATCGAAATAGGTATCGGACATCACCTCGGTAATGCGCTCGACGCTCCTGTCCTGATTCTGAAGAGCTCGATTGGCAACCGCAGCCTTGGCTGGGACCTTCTCCCTCCGGGAAGTCCGCGGCACGAAGTCGAGACGGTCGATCCGAAGACAGGGAAAAAGACCACCCTGGTGACGCCGGCTCACAAGGACGAGGTTCGCCACCCGAGCTGGGTCAAGGGACAAGTTCCCGATCCGCCCAAGCACAACTGGCATGCGGGACTCCAGTATCTCGGAGATGTTGCCCGGGCGAAGGCGGTCCTGTCCGAGGTGACCAACTACTACCCGGGTGCGTCGAAGCAGTCGGATCGCCCGGAATTCGAAGTTGCGGGCTTTCTCTGGTGGCAGGGTGACAAGGACCGCTACAATGCAGCTCATTCCACGATGTACGGGAAAAACCTGAATCAGCTCTTCAAGGCTCTGCGGGCGGAGTTTGGAGCACCCAAGGCCAAGATGGTTGTCGCCACCCTCGGTCAGACCAACAAGGAGAAGGCCTCCGGAAATGAGAAGCTGATTATTGAAGGGATGTTTGCCTTCGGAGAACAGCACAAGGGGGAAGCGGCCGTGGTCTATACGAATCCGCTGAGCATGGGGTCTTCCTCCAATGCCCACTATGGAGGCAACGCCAAGACCTACATGAACGTAGGACTGGCCATGGGAGAGGCGATGGTTGAGCTTTTGCGGGGCAGGTGAGAGCAGTCAGCAGCAAGCCCTCCGGGGGCGCTCATGGAACAGATCCTGCGGAAGGCGGTCCGGCAGACTCTCGGCGAACGTTCATCTGTTGGGGGTTCTTCGTGAAGGGATGTTAGAGCGCTCGGATCTGGATTTGACCTCCGGGGCAGCGTTTCTCGGCAACCACTTGGAGAGGCGCCGGACCGTAGCCTGATGAGCGGGCTCGTGCGCGAGGTTGTGAAGTTCGCCGGGATCGCTCCGATGATCGTAAAGTTCCCTTGCTCCGTCCTCGTAGACGATCAGGCGCCAGTCTCTGGTGCGGATCGAATGATTGCCAAAGTAGGACGACGTGATTGCGGGTCGTTCGCGGGGTGAGGCTGGATCGTGGAGCTGGGGCAGGAGCGAAAGACCTTCCAGCTTTGGATTCGGGGGCAGTGCGCAGAGTTGGACCAGGGTGGGGTAGATGTCGAGCAGGCTGGCGGGTTCCGGGCAGGCTTTTCCCGGGTGGATGCCCGGTCCGGCAATGAGAAGCGGAACTCTCGTGGACTCTTCCCAGAGGGTGCGCTTGGCCCAGTGCTGTTTTTCGCCGAGATGGAAGCCATGGTCGCTCCAGAGCACCACGAGAGTGTTGCTCGCATGGGGGCTGGAGCCGAGGGCTGCCAGCAAGACGCCGACGCAATGGTCGACGAAACTTACTGAGGCCAGATAGGCCTGGGTGAGTCCGGCCTGCTTGCCGTGGGCAACGACCTGCGCGTGGGTGGGGGCGGCAGCATATTTGTTGATACCGAGGAAGTTTGGCGGGAGATCCTCCAGATCAGACTTCTGTCCCTTTGGGAGTCGCAGGGACTTGGCCTTATAACGGGCAAACCACCGTGGCGGGACGAAGAGGGGGACGTGGGGCCGAAAAAATCCGACCGTCATGAAGAATGGTTTGGTGAAGTCCTCCTGAAGAATTTCGCCCGCCTTTTGCGCGAGCTGAAAATCGGCCATTTCCTTATCTTCCAACGGGTGGGGACCCCAGTCCCAGGCGCCGCTCCAGTTGGCGGGACGGTTCATCGGTTTGGCGGGCCGGGGACTCTTCTTCCTGCCGAGCGAGCGGTCGATGTCGTCTGCGATCCTTCCTCCGAAGCCGTGATGGAGCACTTTTCCCCCGGCCATGGTCAGGTAGCCGTGGTCCTTGAAGTAGCGCTGGATAGTGGGAATGTCCCTGAGAGCAGGCAAAACCTCATATCGTGGGCCAAGTTCGTAGCTCCCGTGAGTGGTCGGCGCTACCCCGGACAGGACGCTGATCCGGGATGGTGAGCAGACAGGAACAGCACAGTGGGCGTTGGTGAAATTCCGGCCGCGTCTGGCGAGCGCGTCCATATGGGGGGTAACAGCTTGAGGATGAGCGAGGAACCCGGTCCAGTCGTTCAGGTCGTCGATGCTGATCATGAGGACGTTCGGCCTGGGAGGTTGCCCCGTGCTCCCACCGGCAAGCGCAAGGAACAGAGTAAGCACGCCGGCGGTGAGGAGGTGTGTCCGATTCGTAAACCGGGCGGTCTGGACGGGAAGATTCATCTTTTGAGAGCCTTTCATTCCGCCTCGGTCGCTGGCGGTTGCTGATATTCCATCAGGATTGTTCACGGGGTGGACTTTTTGACGCAGAGTGCTTCGAAGTGGACGTATGTGGCCCTGATTGGGTGATAGCCCGGACGGAAGACATGG
>CAWWCX010000495.1:0-3154 GCA_963935445.1 uncultured Roseibacillus sp. | reverse complement strand
TCCCTCTTCAGACGTAATTCCCTCCACTCGTTGACAAGCCGACTCTCTTCGATCACTCCGCATCCCGAGGGAATTTCTACCTCTTCACCATGCCAGGCCACCATCCTGATGGAAACCAGAGCTTCAAAGAGTCCGTCCTGCCAGAGTCCGAAGGGAGCCCCAAACCAGGGGGGGCAGCCCAGACGACTCCGCCAATCAAGCAGCAGTGCCATGGTATCTTCCGTGCGAGGCAGCGGACCAAGTGCCGGTGTTGGATGAAGAAGGCGCACGAGGCGATCGACCGACTCCGGGTGGGCCAGCTCCACGTCGATGCCACTGTGAAAATGCACCAGGTGATCAAGATCCAGAACAACTCTGGGATGGCGGGTGGTGACCCCCAGGTCGGAAAGTTTCGCAAGAAGAGTCTGGGCCACGAACTCATGTTCACGAATCTCCTTCTCGTCCACACCGAAAGCCTCACGCTCCTCCCGGCGGGCCGTTCCTGCCAAGGCCATGGTGTGAAGCATTCCCCCATCGAGCCTGAACAGCAGTTCCGGGCTCAGTCCTGCTATCCCCGCATCTCCGTCAATCCATCCATAGGGCCGGAGTGACTCCTTTCCGCTCGAAAGGACCTGCAGGAGCTGGCGGCACGTGCCGGAACTACATGATCCCTTCGCCTTCATGACCGGAACTGATTTTTCGATCAAGCCGCCACGAATCGCATGCGACACTTCACCAAAAACTTCGGCGAACGGATCGACCTCTGGCTCTTCCCACGAGATTACCGGAAATTCACCGGAGACCACATCGAGAGACTCTCCCGGGGCTAACCGCCTGACTCGCCGCGGAACGAACCAAGGGCTGGGGGACGACAGCGCAAAGTCATTCCGGTAAAAGGCAACTCCTTCCAGCGGCGGCGCGGAAAGCGACTCGAACGGCCCCTCTCCCAGAACCAACCCGCCGTCAGGCGCTCCGAAGACGGCCAGGTCCATGAATCTCAACAACCCAATGACCTAAGCCACCGCATTCGCAATGAGGTCGCGGAAGCTGGACGCCTCAAGGCTCGCCCCTCCAACAAGGGCACCGTCAATATCTTCCTGTGCCATCAACTCGGCGGAGTTTCCTGGTTTCACGCTACCTCCATACTGGATGCGGGTGGCCGCAGCCACCTCGTCCCCAAACTGCTCCCCGATCAGGGTTCGAACGAAGGCATGAGCTTCCTGAGCCTGTTCGGGAGTGGCGGTCACGCCCGTTCCAATCGCCCATACCGGCTCGTAAGCGACCACAACCTCACTCATGTTGTCGACCGTGAGGTCGGCCAGGCCACCGCTCACCTGTCTCCTGAGGATGTGTTCGAGCTGACCGCTCTCACGTTCATCGAGGGTCTCACCTATGCAGAAGATCGGCCGGAGCCCGGCATCGAGAACCTTCTTCACCTTCGCATTGATGAGCTGGTCACTCTCCCCGTATATCGAGCGACGCTCGCTATGTCCGAGAATCACAAAATGGGCTCCGATTTCGTTGAGCATGGATGTGGAAACCTCCCCCGTGAAGGCCCCTTCCTCCTGGTCCGAAACATTCTGAGCTGAAACTGCTACTGCCGAATCCACAAGAAGCGCGGCGGCAGCCGGAATGGATACGAAGGGCGGAGCCACTACGATGTCACATTTGTCCAAGAGCTGCTCCGTGCCGGGGAGGAACGACTCAAGGAACTCCGCGGCGGCGGCGGGACCCTTGTTCATTTTCCAATTCGCCGCGATGATCAGTTTACGTGCCATGATGAGATGTTTGTTAGAGATCAGTCAATGCGGCTACCCCGGGCAACTCTTTGCCTTCAAGCAGCTCCAGGGATGCGCCTCCCCCGGTCGATATGAACGACATCCTGTCGCCCAGGTCGTATTTCTTCACCGCCGTAACGGAGTCCCCTCCGCCAACGATTGTCAGAGCTTCGGAATCTGCCACCGCCCGAGCGACCTCCCGAGTCCCCTTCTCAAAGGAACTCATCTCGAAAACCCCCATCGGTCCATTCCAAACAATGGTTTTCGCTGCATGAACCTCGGCCGAAAACTCCTCAATCGCACGGTCGCCAATGTCGATCCCTTCCCAACCTTCCTCGATTCCTCCTCCCTCGGCATAGCCCGGGGTGACTTTGGTTTCAGCACCCTCCCGGAACTCCTGCGTGGTTCGTGAATCTGCGGGAAGCAGGAACCTGACCCCCTTTTCACTCGCCTTGGCGAGGATCTCCTTCGCGAGGTCGAGTTTTTCATTCTCCACCAGACTGTTCCCCACCTCAAATCCCTGGGCCTTCAGAAACGTGTAGGCCATTGCGCCTCCCACGATGAAGGCATCGGCCTTTTCAAGGAGCGCGGTAATGACTTCGATCTTATCACTTACCTTCTTCCCTCCCAGAATGACCAGGAATGGGCGCTCCGGCCCCACCAGTTTCTCGCAGAGAAACTCCAACTCCCGCTCGATCAGGAACCCCATCGCACTCTGCTCCACGTGATGGGTTACTCCCTCGGTCGAGCCATGGGCGCGGTGGGCGGTCCCAAAGGCGTCGTTGACAAAGAGGGTCGCGGCACCCGCGAGGGCTTTCGCGAACTCCGGGTCGTTGGATTTCTCCCCCACATGGAAGCGGGTGTTTTCCAGGAGAACAACCTCCCCGGCCCTCAGGGCCCCACGCTTCAACCGGGCCTCTTCCCCCACGCAATCATCAGCAAAGGAGACCTCGAGGCCAAGCGACTCGCCAAGACGCGCCGCCACAGGGCGCAGGGAGAACTCCGGATCCGGCTCGCCCTTCGGACGTCCCAGGTGAGAGCAGAGAACCAGACGAGCTCCCCCGGAGAGGAGATGCCTGATAGAGGGCAGAGCGGCCTGAATGCGGGTGTCGTCGGTGATCTGTCCGTCCTGCAGGGGAACGTTGAAATCCACCCGCATCAGGACCTCACGGTCTTCCACCTTGAGATCACGAATACTGAGCTTGCTCATGATGTCGCCCGGGCGGAAGCGCCCGCTAAAGTGAACAGGAGCGGCTGTTATCCTGCCAGCAGGCCCATCGCATCGGCCGCGCGGCAGGAGTAACCCCACTCATTGTCATACCATGAGCACACCTTCACAAGGTTCCCCTCGAGAATGGTGGTCAGCCCGGAATCGAAAATCGAGCTGTGCGGATTGC
>CAWWCX010000494.1:0-3170 GCA_963935445.1 uncultured Roseibacillus sp. | reverse complement strand
GGGTAGATCCTGGTCTGGAGGTCGAGGGCGGAGCAGGCTTCGTGGTGAGCGAGACTGTCGGATGGATCATCCGTAGTGCCGACCGTGTCTACCTGAAAGCGATTCAGTAACCCGTGTGCACAGAAGTCGTCGTCGGCCAGTCGCTCATTCGCGGCATGCCAGACCTCCTCTGCGGTGTCTGGTCCGAGGAGTGTCTCGATGCCGAAGCACCTGCGGAGTTCCAGGTGAGTCCAGTGAAAGAGGGGATTGCCTATGGTATAGGGGATGGTCTCCGCCCATGCTTGGAATTTCTCGCGGGGGGAGGCCGACCCCGTGATGTGGGACTCCGGTATGCCGTTGGCCCGCATGGCCCGCCACTTGTAATGGTCTTCTCCGAGCCAGAGTGCGGTTATGTTTTCCCAGCGCTGGTTCGTAGCGACTTCAGCCGGGGGAAGGTGCGTATGGTAGTCGATGATGGGCTGGATAGCCGCAACTTCATGATAGAGACGCTCGGCGGTTCCGCTGTGGAGGAGGAAGTTGTCGTCGAGAAATGCGCGCGGCATGGCGTAACGATAGGGATCTGTCCAGAGGGAGGAAGTCACAAATTCCCGCAGAGGAAAGTCTCTCTGTTCACCCGTTCCGCGACGCAGTGGTGGAAGCGGTTGCCGGGGTCATTATCCATGCTCACCTGCTCGGTTCTTTCAGCTCCCCCGGGCTGGATCGTTCAAGCCTTGAATCAGTTGGCTGGGTCGGAGCGTTCTCAATAGTGTAACAAATGCCAGGGTGCCGCCGGACCTGCAGGACGACTGCAGTGCTGCCACCTGCCGGGCATGACGGACGTGAACCGGAGAGAGCTCAAGGAGGGGCCCCGCAACGAAAATCACTCGGCGGAGGCCGCTCGAACGCGGGCGTACTCGGGATTGATACAGCGATTTTTCCACTGCGCCAAGACCTCCCGAAGTCCGGCATCTGACTCGGGATACTGGCCCTTGTCGTCCGTGGTCTCCTGCCACTTCGCAAGGATGGCCCGATGACGTTCGAGTTCGACGGCAAAGCTGGGATCTGTGGCGAGATTTCTCACCTCATGAGGATCGGCCTGAAGATCATAAAGTTCCTCGGCGGGGCGGGGGCCGAAGAAGATGTCGTTCGTGAGTTTCGGCAGAGTGCCATCAGCATGACCTTTCCGGAGAAACTGAACGTAATCCCGGTTGTCCCGGTACTGGGGTTGCAGCAGGGGACGGTCGGTTAGGAAGTTGCGTATGTAGCGAAAGCGATCCGTCCGGACACTTCGGATGTAATCAATGGTGTAATCGCATCGGTCCCTTGCTGAGATAACATACTCGCGGGGCTGGTGATCCCGGGAGAAGAGATCTGTCCCGTCGAAGTAATCGGGAATCTTGATTCCGGCTCGGGCGAGCGAAGTGGCGGAGATGTCAAGGGTGGAGGTGAGTTCCCGTCGAGTTGTCCCCGGTTTGATCCGCTCGTCAGGGCCAAGAATGATGAGAGGGACATGGGTTCCTGCCTCGGTGCAAAACTGTTTGGCGCGCACCGAGTGGTTGTTTCCATGGTCTGTAAACCAGAAGATGATGGTGTTATTGAGCAGCCCATCCTCCCGGAGGTTGTCCATGATCTTGCGGGTATCTGCATCCGTTTGACGGATTGTATCGTAGTGGTGGGCGTGCCACTTCCGGAAGAGGGCATTATCTGGAAAGTAGGGTGGTGGGGTCACGGAGCCGGGATCCACCTTGTTCTTCCACTGCCTGGTATTGCTTTTTCCCCCGGCCAGCTGGATCTGGCCGAACCACGGCTTGTCCCTGGGAACCTTTCTCCATGCTGCCAAGTCACGCCGCTTCCCTTCGACGGAGTAGAGGTCGCCCATGCTGAAGACAAAATTGTAATCCTCCTTTCCTGAGTTGAAGGTCGAATAGCCATGCTGGCGGAAGAGCTGGGGAACAGTGGTTACTCCCTTTGGGAGTTTAATCGCGCCGGCCTTGCTCCGGGAGGAACGGTGGTTGTGCAGCCCGGTAGTGGTCTGGTAGGCCCCGGTGATCATCGCCGAGCGGCAGGGAGAGCAGACCGGGCAGGGAACATAGCACCGTGTGAACAAGACCCCTTGGGATGCAAGGGAGTCGATGTTGGGCGTGGCACCGCCGTTGACGGGGTCTCCGTAGCATCCCAGCCAAGGGGACATGTCCTCGATGAAGATCCAGAGAATGTTGGGCTTGCCCGGGGCCGTAGTCGACATCGACAGGGACGCAACGAGGCACAGAATCGGAATGAGGAGGAGCTGTTTCATCATGAGCTCAGACAGGGGCTGGGCACGCGGGCTCCCAAGGCAGAGTTTTAATCTGCTTCCGGGCGGTCCGCGCCGTGGCGAATATCCATGGCAGAGGCCACGAAGACCGTTTCCTCTCCGATGTTCTTGGCGTGATCGCCCACGCGTTCGAGCCAGCGCACAATGAAATGCAGATCGAGGTAATCCTTGATTCGTTCACTGTCGTTTTCCATCCGGCCGGTGAGTTGCTTCGATACAGCTTTCTGCGACTCGTTCAGCTCGGTGTCCTCGGCCCTGATCTCGAGGGCGGTTTTCATGTCGCCATTGGAAAAGGAAACCAGGCTTTTCCGCAGAAGTGCCGAGGCTTTCTGGTAGACGGGCTCAATGAGTCTGGTTTCGGCTATTTCCAGGTTCCTGTTCATCTTTCTCGCCCGCCGGGCGATACTGACGGCCTGATCGCCCACGCGCTCGAGGTTTCCGGATACCTTCATTACCGAAATGACCCTGCGGAGATCGGTGGCGACCGGCTGAAAGAGGGTCATGATTCGTAATCCTTCCTCGTCGATTTTCATTTCCAGCATGTCCACCTCCGCATCATCTGCGATAACCTGCTCGCACAGGGCGCTGTCACGCTCAGTCAGTCCGCGGACGGCTTTCTCGAGGTTTGTCATTACCCGGTCGGCCATGGAGGTGAGGTCCGCACTGATCTTGTCCAGGGCTTCCTGAAATTTGCCAAGGATATGCTGGGATTCGTCGGACATGGTTATGATTCTCTTTCTGGTGTTTGAACGGGGACTGGCCTCTACCCGTAGCGCCCCTCGATATACATGGCGGTACGTTCTTCCCTGGGATTCATGAAAAGTTCCGCAGTGGGAGCATGTTCGATGATTTCCCCGAGATACATGTAGATACACTC
>CAWWCX010000493.1:0-3178 GCA_963935445.1 uncultured Roseibacillus sp. | reverse complement strand
GCCTCGCCACTCTCCTTCGCCCAGTCGACCAGAGCCGCACGGGCCGAGTCCCGCACCTTCTGTTGCTGGTCATCGAGAAGCTGCTGAGGAAGCTCTTCCCACGCGAAGCGAAGGTCCCGCTCGGTCGGAATCATGCGCAACCCGACCGCCCGGCCGGGAGAAAGGTAGAGCGGCCCCTCGTAGTTGTAATTGGCAACACTCTCGAGGAACCTGCAGGTCGGGGCATGGGTCAGGTAAGACGTGGTGAAGACATGCGGAAGCGGGCACCCTGCTTCCCGGGCCACTTTACGCGACTTGGCGAGGTGGACCTCCAGGAAGGTCCGGTAACGTCCAGCCAGGGGCGCAAAGGGATTCAGGGCCTTGCAGGTCCCCGCTCCGCCCGTCCACCGTGACCCCGCTCCTGCTGCCAGGGTAACGACCGCAAGCTCCCCGGCCGTCAGGGCCTTCTCTCCCAAGCGGCACGCCTCCTCCCGGCCCGCCAGATCTGCGGAACAGAGATCTTCAACATCTTCAGCGAGGACATCCCCGATCACGGACCCCGGGGGGAGGCGATTTCCCGCCATCCCGATCTCCCCGGCGCGGATGGATGCGCGCACCTCCTCATGAAAGTCGAAATCGAAGCCGTTCTCCTCCAGAAGGCCCTGCAAGGCTCCTTGATCTGATGCCGGCTCATGGCCCCCCTCCGCGCCCGCGAGCGCGGATTCCCGGAGCCGTCGATAGGCCCCGGGCAACTGCCCCTCATTCTCAAGAAACTCAGCACACGTTCCCCGGTCATTGATGGCAAAGTCATAGACGACCGGATCCATCGCGAAGGGCAGGGCCGCCGCCAGCCGGGACTTGGCTTCTCTCATGATGCGCGCCATTGCTTCCTGTGCCGCCATCTTGCGTTCCGGCGCGAAAAGAAACCCCATCCCCCCGCCCGACATGCCTCCCAGCATCCAGAAGCCCCAGAAGTCCTCTCCAAACTCTTCCTCCGCACGCGCGATCAACATCTCCGTGAAAAGATTGGCCGCCCAGGGGATGATGGTCTGGATAGGCCCCCGGAAGTTGCGCGTGGTGGCCTCTCCAAGGGCCCGGATATCTCCTTGCCGGAGTGCTCCCACGAGTTCGTCGAGCAGGGCGAGCGCCTCCTGCCGCCCTTCCCACTCGGCTGAGGACCGCAGGAGATACTTCTCGGTCACCATCTCAAGAATGGGACCCACGTTCTGCGCCATCCCCCCGTGCACCAGGACCAGCGAATTCTGAAGAGCCTGCCGCGAGGACCCCGGGATCTCATCCTCTCCGAACACGTGATGGGACGGGAGCAGGCATCCCCGTGAAACGTCAAACTCGGGATCCTCCTCCGTGGCGGAAACGCCCGAAATCAGTTTGATCCCCGGCCATAGGCCCCCGGAATCCTGCCATCCCCCGCCCGAGCCTCCGATCCATTCCCCGAGAATCGCCCGGGCCAGCACCAGCCGGCGTTCGCGCTCCCGGAGGGGCCCGGTAAGAGAATCCGTCTGGCCTGTCGCCCGCATGAGCACCCCGATCAGAGCTGCCAGCAGGTTGGTGGAAACCGCGAGGCGCGACCCCTTCGGGATGCCGTTCACCGAGGAGACCAGCTCAATGCCGCGCCCCGGGCCAACGACCCGTTCGAGAAGATTCTCCAGTCGCTGCCCCGACCCCTCGATTCCGGGTGGTACCACCCCGGACGCAATCACAGCCGCTTTCAGGAGACCGAGCGGGTCCTTCGCAAAATCAAAAACCTCCCCTAGTGCGACAAGGCGGGAAGTCACCTTCAGGTCCACCGAGGTAAGGATGATGACCGGCTCATCAATCACCCGCACATATGCCTCGATGGGAGGCTGCGGGCCCTCGCCCCGTCCATGCACGCTCAGATCAATCGAGATGTTGAGCACACGGGCCCCCTCCGGGTAGTCCATCCCCAGGAAAAAAATATCCGACCACCCGGAGTGGGATAAGTCCATCCGGACCGGCATCCGCTCGCAGAGGACAGGTCGAGCCCCTCCAGGCCCCTGCTGCAACAACTCGCTTACAAGCGAGAGCGGATGATCAGCAGGATGCCCCATCCGGAACATCCACTGGTTCCCCCGGACCGTCCGGACCGAGCGCCGGACCTGGTTCGCCAGGGTCTGGAAGGCCAGCTCGTGATAGCCCTCTGCAAGTGCGGAGGAGAGCGCATCGTTGGCCCCCTGTTCTGCAACCGCCAGGTGAAAGACATCGATCGCTTCTGCAAACCGGCGTCGCAGGAGATGCTCGTGCCCCTCAAACGGAATGCGCCCCGGGAGGTCCCCCGGAAACTTGGCCGGAAGGTGAAACCGGTGAATCGCAGCCAGAAAAAACAGTGCCCGAACCCTCTCATAGAGATTAGCCGCCTCCCGCCGGAACTGATCGAGGGCAATACACTCCTGCAGCAACTCTCCAAGGGTGAGCTCCCCGCAGGCCTCCGCCAGCGCCGTGTCCCGTCGGGACGGATCTTCGCTCGTGATGATGTTCAGGAGCTTTGACATCCGGGACGGGAGTGGGCGGTGATCTCAATGAGGTCGGTCAGCACTTCGTCGCGATGAGGCCCGGCGAGGGCGAGCGAGAGCTGCGCCCGCAGAAGCCCGTAGCGCTCTCCGAGATTGAACCGCTGTCCCGCCAGCTCGACCGCCAGGTACTTCTCCGACCCCGCCACATGCGCCAGCGTGGGGGTGAGCCCCAGGGACTCCCCCTCGCCCAGTCGCGCGATCTCACTCTCGAGGTGCTCCATCACTCCCGCGGTCAGCGAGTGCATGCCGAACAGACACAGGTAGTTTCCTGCCCGCAGTCCAGGCACAATTAATTCCTGCTCCGCCAGGGTGGGGGTGGGTTTCTCCACCACGTCGTGCACGACAAAAAGCGACGGGGACGTCGGCACCCGCGCTGCCGCGATGGTCCCATAGTAGCGGAGCTGACTCTCGTGGGTTGGGTTCACCGCCGAGATGCAGCCATCGTGGGTGGACGCCACCTCAAGGAGCTGCCGCACACAGGAAGACTGTTCATAGCTGAGGTAGAGGTGATCTCCGACGAGAAGGACAAAGGAATCATCGCCGGTAAACTCGTGGGCGCTCCAAACCGCATGCCCATACCCTCGTGGGTTTCCCTGCTCGATCAACGTCAGGCGCCCGGAGTGCTCGCCCGCCGCCTGCTCAAAAGC
>CAWWCX010000492.1:0-3190 GCA_963935445.1 uncultured Roseibacillus sp. | reverse complement strand
CCCCGTTCAGGAGCCCATCCTGCACCATGGACATTGGACAGGACCGTTCGCGCCGCACCTTCATCGGATTCGGGCTCGCTGCAACAGCTGGTGTGGCAACCCGGGCGCGGGCACAGTCTCCCAACGAAAAGCTCAATATCGCCATTATCGGCGCCGGGGGACGCGGGGGAGCCAATACGGGGGGAGTGAGAAGTGAGACCATTTATACTTTATGTGATACCAATCCCGCGGCCCTTGCCGGGGCCAAGAAGAAATTTCCCGGGGCCAAGACGACCAGCGATTGGAGGGAAATCGTGCTCGACCCCGCGGTTGATGCGGTGGTGATAAGTGCAGCGGATCATCATCATGCTCCGGCCGCGATTGCGGCCATGCGAGCCGGCAAGCATGTCTACGTCGAGAAACCGCTTGGGCACACCGTGCAGGAGGCTCGTTGGGTTCAGGAGGAATACAGGAAACGTGAGGGTAAGATTGCGACCCAGATGGGCACGCAGATTCATGCTACGGAGAATTACCGCCGGGCGGTTGAACTCGTACAGGCGGGTGCAGCGGGCCGGATCAGGGAAGCGCATGTGTGGTGTGGCCGGACGATCAGGCCTGTCGGTCAGATAGTGCTGCCCAAGCAGGCGATTCCGGAGGGCTTCAATTGGGATGTCTGGCTTGGGCCGGCACCGATGCGCGACTACAATCAGGGCTACTGGAAACCCGGGAACCTGAACTGGAACCGCCGCTGGGACTTTGGAAACGGAGTGCTGGGTGACATGGGAAGCCACCTGATTGATCTGCCCTACTGGGCCCTGGACCTCGACCGGCCGACCTCTGTCAAGGCGGAGGGGACGCCCAACAACGAACATGCGGCGCCTCCTTCCCAGGTCGTGACCTGGGATCATCCCGCGCGAGGAGACCGGGGAGCGTTGAAGGTGACCTGGTATCACGGCCCCGGGGGAATGAAGATGATGGCGGACCGCCTGCAGCCCATGCTGGGGAGCGACACGAACATCGCGAAGTGGCATATCGGGGTGGCCTTCGTCGGAGAGGAAGGAGTCATCGTCTCAGACTATGGCAAGATTGTGCTCAGTCCTGCCGACAGGTACAAGGACTACAAGCGTCCCGCTCCGACGATACCAAAGTCCGCGGGGCATTATCAGGAGTGGCTCAAGGCCTGCCGCGGAGAAGGCAAGACGCTTTGCAACTTCGATTACTCGGGCAAGCTCATCGAGCACAATCTCCTGGGGAACCTCGCTCACCGGGCGGCGCTCGGGAAAGAGCTCCAGTGGGATGCGGACGCCTTCAGGTTCACCAACCACGAGGGAGCCAACAATCTCCTGAGCAAGACCTACCGCGAGGGGTGGGAGATTGAAGTGGGATAGTCCGGGGGGAGAGCCGGGTGGGCCTCTATTTCAGGGGCAGGCGGTAGGCCGTGGCCGCATTCTGCCAGTAGTAGGATTCGCGGGCCTTCTGCCCCTGCTGAGAGATCCAGCTGTCCACGAGCTGCAGGAAGCTGGCGTAGCTTCCGCTGTGCTTGGTGCAGGGCCAGTTTGAGCCGTAGATGAGGCGTTTCGATCCGAAGTTCTTCCAGAGGACATCGAGGACAGCCCGGTAGTGATCGGGATTCCTGACCGCCGGTTGAATGACGCATCGCTGGTAGAGGCCGGAGATCTTGCAGTAGACGTTCTTGTTGGCTGCAAGGCTTTCGACGGCCGCGATCCAGTCATCGCCCGGGTCCTTTCCGTCAAAGTCGTAGCCCAGGCAGTGGTCGATCACGATGGTAAGTCCGGGGATGCTCCGGGCCAGCTTGTCAGCGGTTTGAATGCCCGGGATTCCTCCGCCGTTGGTCAGGTAATCCATGGTGAGGTTGCGCTGGGCGAGCATGTTGAGGTTGGCAAGGACGAGATCGTGGGAGAAGTCAATCGGCTTGGGGCCGCGTGCCCGCACGCCGACGAAACGCTTGTCCCGGGCGAGGCGCGCCACGTGGTCATCGAAGTCCTCGCGGTAGACGTCCACGTTGCCGACCAGCCCGATGTAGAACTGGTCCCCCTGAACGAGGTCGAGCACCCACTGGTTGTCCTCAAGCCGGTCGCTGGCTTCGACGACCACCACTCCGGTGACCCCGGAGCCTTTTGCCAGTTTGTTATACTCTGCAGGGAGGTGTGGCTTGTAGAGCACCTTGTCGTTCGCGGGGGGCCAGCCCACCTTCTTTTCCCTCGTGGTGTCGTAGAGGTGAATGTGAGTGTCGATAAGGTGCTTGACGGGCTTGATTTCCGAGTGGGCAGGGAACACGCCGAGGAGCAGGAAGGAGAGAAGGGAGAGGATGGCTTTCATTGGTTTTGCGGGGAGTTGCTTGCGGGGCAGGCCGGGGGTGGAATCGGCGGTGTCTATTCGCCGGTTCCGCCAGTCCAGTTCTCGGTCTGGAAGGGAGATGCGGGCAGGCCTTCCCTGTTGCAGAGATTGGGCTGGGCTGCACGGTGCCAGGCGAAGCGAACCTGAGTCGGGGCGGCCACGCTGTCGGCACGGACCACGACATGGTTGCCGACGATTTCGGCCGTGGCATCGACGAATTTTCCATCTGCTCCAGCGATTTTGAATTCACTGAGGGCGTTGCCATCGCGGGATTTGAGGCCGCTGCCAGCGTGCGCAAAGGCGAGGTGGATTTTTCCGCCGTCGACCTTCATCGCTTTGTAGAGGGGGCCGGAATAAGTTACTCCCTTTTTGCCGTAATGCTTGGCGAGGGCCCACCGCGCGAGTCGGTCGCCGACATCGTGCTTGTTGCTCGGATGAATGTCTCCGAGATTGTGCACAATGTCGGTTGTTACGGCCATTCCGGTGTTTGGCATCTTGAGTGTCGCGCACTGTGCCTCCCAGAGTGCGGGGAGTTGTCCATCGGCATAGCGTCCGTTATTCCAGGGAGCGATCTGCACAAAGTAGAAAGGCATGCTTTCGTTGTCGAAGACACGGCGCCAGCCTTCGATGAGGGCCTTCATCTTTCCCGTGTAGGCGAGGCCATTATTCTGGATGACATTGGTCTCACCCTGATACCAGATGGTGCCGGTGACCCGGAAGTCGATGATGGGTGCGATCATTCCGTTGTACATCTTGCCGGAACCGCTCTTGGTGACGGTCCAGGGCTCAATCGGGGACCCGCCCCAGGAACTGTTGATCAGGCCGACCGGAACATCCTGATCCGCATGGATGG
>CAWWCX010000491.1:0-3195 GCA_963935445.1 uncultured Roseibacillus sp. | reverse complement strand
GATCTAGTACGGTCTCGTGGGCTCGGAGATGTGTATAAGAGACAGGATTACCAGATCCCCACTCACCAGCGGCGCGGCCCCCAGTCTCCCTACCGGGGGTTCGCGGGAGCTGGTGGAATCATAGTTGTGAATCCACTCCCTTCTCCCATCGCGAATGTCGGACCGGGCCACCACCCCGCAGTTCGACGCACTGTAAACAGCACCCCCGGAAACCGTGACCCGGTTCCCGAAAATGACGCGATGGGGAGATGCTTTCCGGAGGGAGCCATTCCGGTCTTCCTTCCCGTTGGCAACCAGAACTGTTTCCTGCCAGACAGTTCTCTGCTCAAGGAGATCAAAGCAGGCCAGGACCAGGCTGCGCCCGCCCTTTGGAGTCCACTGGAGCGAGAAGAGAAATCCATCAGCCACGACGGGATCACCAAGAGGGACAAATGAACGGCTCTCCCCCCCGGGACCCGCGAGATCGAAGCTCGATTTGGGACGTCCCGTTTCAAACTCAATCGCGGCAATGGCATTCGGCATGAACTGGCTCCCGATCCGAAGAAACAGATCAGATCCCGCCCTGGTCGGACGGAAGTAACCCGGGTGGTAGTTGTCGCCGTGGCCGAGAAGAGGTTGCGGCGTCGTCCACAGCGGCGTGGAAAGATCGGTTTGGTCAAAGAGTGAAAGAATGGTGCGACCACTGACGAGGAGGCGTTCCCCCGCCATCCACTGCAGATCGATAGTGGCAGGCAACTGCCCCGGCCACAGGGACGGTTCAGCAAGGGACAGCTCCCTCAGCATCAGGTCCCCGAGACTCGCCACGGGGGAAGCCAGCGCTGGAGGCATCTCCTCCCCGAGCAACTCCCCGGCAAATTCCTCCAGCCTGATGTCACGACCACGCCAGGGGAAGAGCTCATCCCGGCCAATCCCTTCCTGGAGCTGTTTCCTTCCTGTCAGGACACCTGCGCGGCTCCGGGCGGTCCAAAGTGCCACCTGAGCCTGCTTCCGCACCGCCTCCCGGTCATCTCGCTTGACCACCTCCTGAAAACATCGGCTTGCAGCCTGCATCCGCCCTGCCCAGAGATACTGATTCCCAAGTGCCAGGAGCAGATCATGGGACTTCCGCGCCCAAGGGTAGCGACGAGCGAATTCGAGCACCTCCAGCGCCTCCGCGTGCTCCGGCAATGCCTCCAGCCGCGCATTCCGGTTCTGAGTTTCACGCAGGCTCTCCCGCTCCGCAGCTGCTGCTTCATCCAGATACTGGCCCAGCAGGAACGGAAGATCAATGGAACCAGTGCCATCAGACCAGGGCAGAAGGTTGATTACGCTGCTTCTTGCAAGCATGCGGTGCAGCTCTTGCGGTCTCGCTTTCGGTGGCGCCGCCACCAGACCCTCCCAGTCCTCCGACACCCCGGCGGCATCGATAAGGGACAGGGATGGATTTCCCACCTCATTTACCAGCGGAGGTCTTAGCTCAGAGCGCCAGTTTATGCGCACCTGGTCGTTCTCAGCGAACCGTGCGGCCACAATTTCCTCCGTGTTCACTCCTCCCAGCGCGTCTTCCAGCTGCGCAAAGAGCACGGTGGTTCCGGGAGCTCCCAGCTCACGAAACAGCTCCGCTTCGCTGAGCTGCCAGTAGAGCTCCGAAGGGTCGTCTTCCCGGAGACGTGTCACGAGGTCATGGGCCTGCATGGCTTGTCCGTGGGCGAGCGCTCCTTCAACAACCAGATTCACGGCGAGCCGCATCATGTCCGTACGAGCGGAGACCACACCCCTGCGCTCCAGCGCGCAGTAGTGCTGCGCCGCCCAGAGTGCACGGGGATTCTCCCGGGGAAGGAGCCGGTGATGCCAGCGCTGCCGGCGGACTTCCTGCAGCATGCGGGTGAGAGCCCGGGCCGCCGCGTGGTCATCCCCCGGGCAGGAGGAAATCAGCTCTTCCACGGCCGCATGCCCATTCTCGAATTCATTGCCGGCATAGGCCGCCTCCATTCGCTGCCACAGTTCCTCGACAGCCTCCCCACATCCCCACCCTGTCATCCCGGACAGCAAGGTGACCACCGTGCAACAAAGCTTCAACCTCCTGCCCGCCTCTCTCATCGACCGTTGCTTTCTAGCCGAACCTGCATTCGCAACAAGCTGACATTCACCCGGCAGACGGGAGCACGCCCAAGGAATTCTTCCACATGGGCGACGTAAAATCTTCACCCTCTCGTGGAACGGTGCTTCCTCCATCCTTCTTTCGGGAGGCCCCCGATGCCCACCCTCGCATCAGGACTGGCCGGAATCCCAAAAAAAGGCCCGACCGGCAAGGCCATCCTAAGCCAGGATCTTCTTGATCACTTTAACGGGTTCGACACCAGTCAGACGCTGATCGAGACCCTGGTCCCGTACGGTGAACCGCTCGTGATTGATCCCCAGGCAATGCAACACGGTGGCGTTGATCTCATTGATGTGAACCTTGTCGACCACCCCGTTGTAGGAATATTCGTCGGTCTCCCCGATCTCGACGCCACCCTTGATTCCTCCACCAGCCATCCACATGCAGAAATTCCGGGGATGATGATCACGACCGTAGCGCTCACGGGTAAGCTTGCCCTGACAGTAGACAGTGCGCCCGAACTCTCCACCCCAGATCACCAGTGTCTCGTCGAGCATACCGCGTTGCTTGAGATCGGTGATGAGCGCACCCACGGCCTGGTCGGTATCCTTGCACTGGTTACCCAGCTCGGCCGGCAGGTTTCCATGCGAGTCCCATCCACGATGCAGAATCTGCACCATGCGCACCCCCCTCTCCACCAGACGACGTGCGAGCAAGGCGCTCCGCGTGAAAGATCCGGGGGTATCTACCCGGCTCCCATAGAGTTCCTTGGTGCGCTTTGATTCCTTGTCAAGGTCGGTGAGCTCGGGAACGCTGCTCTGCATCCGGTAGGCCATTTCATACTGGGAAATGCGGGTCTGGATATCCGGATCGCCGAATTTCCTGAATCCTCGCTGGTTGAGCTCGCTCAGGGTATCGAGCATTTCGCGCCGGTCGGCGGCGCTGACCCCCGGAGGGTTGTCGAGATACAGCACAGGGTCCGCTCCGGGACGCAGGACGACCCCCGAATACTTTCCGGGCAGGAATCCGGAACCCCACATGCGGGTGTAAAGGGCCTGGGCGTTGGAACCGTTCGGAAAGCTCGGAACCAGCGATACAAAGGCAGGCAGGTCGCT
>CAWWCX010000490.1:0-3231 GCA_963935445.1 uncultured Roseibacillus sp. | reverse complement strand
GCACAAATACGGAGTATGGCTATGCCTTTGAGGGAAGCCGCCGGACGATCTACACTCCAGTCTTCCGGAACACCCTGCCGGAAATGATGCAGGTGTTCGATTTCGCCGACCCTAACCTGGTAACCGGACAGCGCACCACCAGCAGCGTTGCCACCCAGGCCCTCTTCCTGATGAACAATCCCTTTGTTTCGGAACAGGCCAGAAAAGCCGCTCTCCGGCTCCTGGCTGAACAGGGGGAATCCACATCCGACAGAATCCAATGGGCCTATCAGGCCACCCTTGGCCGGAAACCGACGGAAAGGGAATCAGGGATAATCCTCCATTTCCTCGAAAGTGAGGACAATGTCGAAACCGCATGGGCGCAGGTTTTCCAAGGGCTCTTCGCAAGCCTCGACTTCCGCTACCTGAATTAGACGGACTTGATAACCTGCAGGGGATCGCCTAGACTTCCCCGGAAAAATGGGCCGAACAGCCCGCTGATCCCAGCATGCAGTCACGTTCATATCTGAGCCGCAGGCAGGCCCTCTCCAGGATGGCCTGCGGCTTCGGCGGCCTTGCCGCGGGGGCCATGGCCCACCAATCGGCGATGGCTGCCTCACACGGCCCCGGACACCCTCGTGTTCTGCACCACCCAGCCAGGGCCAAACGCGTCATTTTTCTCTTCATGGCTGGCGGCGTCAGCCAAGTGGACTCCTACGACTACAAGGAAAGCCTCATTCGCGCGGACGGAAAGATGGTGCGCTTTGATGATGCCCGGACCCTCGCCAAAACGCGAAAAATCGTCGAGCACCGCGTAATGAAACCGCTCTGGAATTTCAACCAGTACGGGCAATGCGGACAGCAGGTCAGCGAACTATTCCCTCACACCGCAAGACACGTTGACGATCTCTGCTTTCTCAAGGGCATGCACACCGAGGGCGTGGCACATGGACCCAGCACGCTCTTCCTTCATACCGGGTCCATTAACCTTGTGCGCCCCAGCATGGGATCATGGACCAACTACGGGTTGGGAACCGAAAACCAGAACCTTCCAGGCTTTGTCAGCATCGGACCAGCAATGGGAAACGGAGGTCCGCGCAACTACAGCAATGCCTTTCTCCCGGCGGCCTTCCAGGGCACCCCGGTGGGACGGGCCGGCATTCCCGCCGCAGAGGCTACAATCAAGAATCTCACCTCCCCGGGGGCGAATCCCAAGCAGCAGAGGAAACAGTTCGAACTCCTCCGCAAGCTCAATACCGAACAGGCATCCCGTCTCCCTGATGATGACCAATTGAACGCGGTCATCGAGTCCTTCGAGCTTGCATGGCGGATGCAGAATAATGCTCCGGACATCCTCGATCTATCCCGGGAAAGCCCGGAGACCCTGGCAATGTATGGAATCGGGGAGAAACATACTGACAATTTCGGCCGCTACTGCCTGAGAGCCCGCCGCCTGAGTGAGGCGGGAGTGCGCTATATCCAGGTCAATTATACGGATAACAGCAACAACCCGGCATGGGACCAGCATTCCAACATGCCGAAGCACCTCGAACACGCCCGCGCCACCGACAAGCCGGTTGCAGGTCTCCTCGAGGATCTCAAGCGCCGGGGTCTCCTCGAAGACACCATCGTCTGGTGGGGAAGTGAATTCGGCCGGACGCCCTACGCCCAGAACAAGGGCACCGGCAGAGACCACAATCCCGACGGCTTCACGGTTTGGCTGGCAGGAGGCGGTTTCAAGCCGGGGACCTCCTACGGCAGCACCGACGAATTCGGACACCATGCAGCCGAGGGCCAGGTCCACATGCATGACCTGCATGCCACAATTCTCCACCAGCTCGGACTGGACCACCGGAAACTCACCTACCGCTACGACGGCCGCGATTTTCGCCTCACCGATGTCCATGGCCGTGTCGTGAGGGATATCCTCACCTGAAGGAGGGCGCACCATGTTGCGGCCGAGACGCCCGCAACCGGTCTCCCGCCTCGGCAGCGTTGCCCCAAAAGAAAGAGAGCCGGACCCAAAGGCCCGGCTCTCTTGGAAATCTCCAGAGGGACGCCTCAGACAACCTTGGTTACTCCCGGCTGCGGGCAGGGATACAGCCCGGTGTCCGGATCAATCTTCGGTCCGGGATCAGCATCCCAGGCATAGTTCTTCGGCATGATGCTTACCTCAGAGTTAATGGCATCATCCCACTTGAGCTCCTTGCCGGAGTAGGTGGCCATCCGCCCAAAGATCGAGGTCATGGTCGCATCTGCAGTGTAGTAGGCGTTATTAATGGCAATATCCTCCCGGATGTGGCGGTGCAGCTCATCATGCTCAACCTGATAGGGATTCTTGCCCCGCTCGTTGAGCTTCCAGATGATCTTGCCGTCATTGTCCGTAATACGACCGGGATACGCTCTTCCCTTTTCGCCGATGATGACCTCTGTCACCCGGTTCATGCAACCCCGCTGGTGACGGCACTGGGAATTGGTGTAACCCCCGTCGGCATGCTGGAACTCCACGTAGTGATGGTCGAAAATCTCTCCGAAATCAGGACCGATCCGCCGCTGCCGTCCACCCATTCCCTGCGCCACGTTGGGGTGACTCCCCATGAACCAGTTGGCAACATCGATATTGTGGACATGCTGCTCGCAGATGTGGTCGCCACAGAGCCAGTTGAAATAGTACCAGTTGCGCATCTGGTATTCCATTTCGGTCTGCTTCTCCTGGCGCGGGCGTACCCACACGCCGCCTCCATTCCAGTAAACCTGGCTCCCAAGCACTTTTCCGATCCGTCCCTCCATCACCTCCTGGTGAGTGGCGGTGTAGGACTTCTGGTAGCGCCGCTGCAGGCCACAGACCACCTTGAGCTTCTTGGCATCTGCCTCCTTCGCCGCAGCAATGACCCTGCGGATGCCGGCCGCGTCAGTCGCAATCGGCTTTTCCATGAAAACATGCTTACCCTGCGAGACTGCATACTCGAACATTTCCGGACGGAATCCCGGAGGGGTGGTGAGAATCACCATGTCTGCGAAGGCAATCGCTTTCTTATAGGCATCAAAACCATGGAACATGCGGGCCTCGGGAACATCGACCTTCTCCTTGAACCTCCCCTTGATGTTGTTGATCACTCCCTGGGTCTTGTCCGGAAAAGCATCCGCAACAGCAACGAGCTTTGATCCTTCCACACTCAGCGTCTGGGATACGGCGCCCGTGCCGCGCCCACCGCAGCCCACCAGGGCCACCTTGATTTCACTTTTGCCCTC
>CAWWCX010000489.1:0-3236 GCA_963935445.1 uncultured Roseibacillus sp. | reverse complement strand
AGATACTGCGAAGGGAGAAAAGTGCTCATGATCTTGAGTAGTCGGGAGGAGCATAGGAGAGGCTTGGGCCGATGCAAGCAGGGCCCGCTACTTTTCGGGTTGCAGTGAGAGGAGGGGCCGTTTGAATCACCCCGTGCCGGAGGAGCGGATAATCGGGCTCATTGCGGGAAAGGGACTTTTCCCGGAGACCTTTGTGAAGGCGGCGAAGGCCCGGGGAACCCGGATCGTGGCGGCGGCCTTCCGCGGAGAAACCCAGGAGGAACTCGCAGACCAGATCGAGGTGCTGGAATGGTTCCGGGTCGGGCAATTGGTCAAGATGATCAGGTTCTTCCAGCGCGAGGGCGTGGAGGAGTGCGTGATGATGGGTCAGATCTCTCCCGGCAGGCTCTTCGATTTTCGACCGGATGTGCGCGTCATCACGTTGCTGGCCAAGTTGAGGGAGCGCAATGCGGAGTCCCTTTTCGGGGCCGTCGCTGATGAACTCGAGCGCGAAGGGATCACGGTCCTGGCGTCGACGACCTACCTCGAGGAATGCCTGCCCGGGGCCGGGCCGGTCTTTGGGCCTGCGTTGAAGGAGCGTGGGCTGGAGGATGCGGTCTTTGGAATGCGAATTGCGAAGGAGGTGAGCCGGCTCGATATCGGCCAGTCGGTGGTAGTCCGCGAGGGGACCGTTCTCGCGGTGGAAGGGTTCGAAGGAACGAACAAGTGTGTGCGACGCGGTGGCGAACTCGGGCGCGGGAAGCACGTCAAGCTGGTAAAGGTTTCCAAGCCCAACCAGGACGTCCGCTTTGATGTTCCTGTGGTAGGCCCGCACACGATCATCTCCTGCCATGAGGCAGGTGTCTCAGCCGTCGTGATCGAGGCCGGCAAGACGTTGCTGCTCGGAAAGGAGGAGGTCCAGCGGCTCTGCGAACAGCACAGGATCTCGCTGCACGCCTTGGAGCCCGCGTAATGGGCTCACGACGCCGGAGCGCGCTTGCTGGCGGTCAAGAAATCAATCCCGGCTGTCGTCGATGATCTCGCGTGCCTCAAGCTCGGCGAGGCGCTGCTGCTCTTCCTCGACGGAGTGAATCCTGAGAGTGACCTTGATTCCCTTCCGCT
Organism: uncultured Roseibacillus sp.; assembly: GCA_963935445.1. GTDB lineage: Bacteria > Verrucomicrobiota > Verrucomicrobiia > Verrucomicrobiales > Akkermansiaceae > Roseibacillus_B. The sequence continues at coordinate 2,135 of CAWWCX010000489.1, read as the reverse complement.
CGGCGGCGGCATTGAGAACGCTCCGGATCGCCCCGGCAGTGAATCCGCCGCGACCAATGAGCATCGCGACGTCGCTGTGATCGAGGATGAGCCGAAAGGAGAGGTGCTGAGGGTCAATCTCGGCAACCCGCAGCTGGGCCTGGTCGGGGTGTTCGATGAATTGCAGGGCAATAAACTGCAGGAATCCTCGGATTTGATCGGTTACCTCACGCATCGTTCTTCTTGGGACCCCTTAAATCGCGTGAGATTGGGCTGGTGTCGAGCGAAACCCGCCGGCCATGAGCCTGCGCGCGGGCCGAACGCGCTCTGCGGGGTCTGAGCCAGGCAGTTCCGCGGGAGAATGGACCGACCCGTCCCTCGGGTGGGACGGGTCCAGGGTAGGTCGCGGGGAATGAATGGACCCTAGTTGACCTCAATCCGTCTTGGGCGTGCGGACTCGTGGTGTCTGACTTTGAGGGTAAGTAATCCCTCGTTCAGGTGTGCGTGGGTGGTGAAGGGGTCGAGGTCGGCAGGGAGCCTGAGGACGAGGCGATAGGATGCCGGATGGGATGGGCTCCGGTGACATTTCCATTCCGGTGGGATATTGGGTTGCCGTTGACCGGTAATGGTGAGGGTAGCCTGTTCGGTGGAGACCACGAGTTTGTCCCGGGACACGCCGGGAACAGCGAGGAGGATCGTCAGGCCCTCCTCGTTCTTTTGCACACGGTAAGCGGGCTGGGTGACGGGAGTACTGGCTCGTGCAGTGGTTCGGGAGCTGGGCTGTTGTTCGTTGGTAATCATGTCTTGTGTGTAAAGAGAGGTTGCGAGGTTGTGAACGGGTGCGGGGAAGCGGTCACTGGACCTCGATGTTGAGACGATCCGGGGGAGTGCTTTCGAGTTTCGGCAAGGTGATCTCGAGCACGCCCGATTCGAGGCGGGCCGAAATCTTCGAGGCGTCGACGTTCTCCGGCAGTTGGAAACTGCGCGTCGGTGGAAAAGGGAGGCCAGTAACGTCGCTGGTCTGTTCGGCCGTCAGGGTCAATGTGCCCTTTTCAAAGGCGAGGGAGATGTTGTCCCTACCGCAGCCCGGAAGATCGATGCGGAGAAACCAGGCGTTTTCGGCCTCGTAGACTCCCACGTCAGACGGATGAGTGTCCGATCTTCGGGGAAAGGATTCATTGAAAAGCCTGTCGAACTCCGTGAGGAGCGCGGACGGATGGTAGATTCGGTTGGTCAGTTTCATGGTTTGAAGTTGGTTTGGTTTGCTGCCCTCCTTCCGCAGGGTCTGCGCCAACTGTCCCGCGATGACCATAAGGATCTAACTATAAGAGCTTTGAGGAGTCTTCTGCAGGGGTTCTTGAAATCCCCATGCTGACCCAAAACGTCCCACCCGGGTCGATTTGACCCGACGAGATGTCGCAGGGGTTCCCCTAGCGCCGCCCCCGCTTGATTGCCATGATGACAATCGCAGTGAACCCGAGCAGGATGGCCCCGAAGAGGACCGCGGCGCGGAGGATATGCGGGAGTTCGATATCGGGTGGCTCGGCCGCCGGCGGAGTGTCCGCCGGGATGATCGCGAGAGTGGCGAACCCGTCCTCCAGAGTGAGAGAGGTGAGCCTCTTCATCCAGGGGCCAAGGGCCTCGTCCTCAAGATACATTTGGGCGGGTCGGTAGGGAGAGAAGACCCCCACAAATCCGTCGGGAACGGTCTTTCCTGAAACCTCGATGCGGGTCACCTCGAAGATAATCTCGCCGCCGGTGAGCTGCGGTCTGGTAATCATGGTCCCGTTGAGGTAACGAAAGTCTTCTGGCTTGGTGGGTGCTCCCCGCATTTTGAAGGCGATTTCGATATGCACCTCTTCGGCTGTGATCTCCTTTACCCGGAAGGTGCCGCGGAGTTCCTCGAATTCCTTGAAGGCGGCGAAGGCGAGATTCAGTTCCTCGGCGCTCAGCTTCAGAAGGGCTTCCCGTTTGTTGCCTGCTTCCGTCCGAAAGGTTTCCAGCTTGGCGTTGAGACCGATGACCGCCTGCGCGTTTGCTTCGAGGTCCGGGACGGCGATTTCCTGAGGGGAGGGATCCGTAAACTTGGAGATTTCGCGGTGTTGCTTGAAGCTGTCTCTTATACACATCTGACGCTGCCGACGATATGCAGTGTG
>CAWWCX010000488.1:0-3278 GCA_963935445.1 uncultured Roseibacillus sp. | reverse complement strand
CTTGAGAAACTCGTGGGCTCCTTCCGCAACGGCCTCGTCCATCCAGTAACAGGGGGCGGCTTCCTCCACCCCGGAGAACTCAACGCCCTGCAGGGAAAAGGGTTTGCCAGCCAGCTCCAGCAGCGGGACTCCTTTCACCAGCACATTTCGGCGAAAGACCGAGGGTGCGAGATCGGCAACTCCGAACTCCTTCTTCACCGCCTCGTAGACACCGTAATCAAAGAAGGTGATCTGACCCTTGAAATTTTCCTTATGATCGAAATAGCGGTCTCCGCGGATACCCCGCCCCGCTACGCACTCGATCAGGGGCGCATCCTCGATTTGGTAGTCCATGGATCCCTTCCCATGACGACCCACGTAATTGTGACCATCGGACACGAACATATGCAGCAATTCCACTTCCCATTCCATGACTGTTATCCTCCGATATAGCTCATTTCAACCTTGCGCCGGCGGTCCTTCCCGCGCTCTTCCGAATATCGGTCCTCACGCTTCTTCCACAGTGTTTCCAGCAAGGAGCGCACCTGCTCGTCGTCTCCTGCCCGGAGGGCCCCCCGCACATCCATCCCCGTCTCCGCAAACAGGCACGTGAAGAGCCTGCCTTCAGCCGAAAGGCGCAGACGGTTACAGCCACTACAAAAAGGCTGTGTCACCGAGGAGATGATCCCGATCTCACCGTCTCCCTCGCAGAACTCATAACGACGCGCGACCTCCCCCTCCTCGTCCGGACTGATTTCTCTAAGTGGAAATTCCTCCTCGATAATCGCCAGCATCTCCCGGGCGGGAACAACCTGGTCCATGCACCAGCCATTGGACTCGCCCACATCCATGAACTCGATAAAGCGCATGGGAATACGGAGCTTCTTCCCCCAGCGCACCAGAGGCAGGATCTCCCCCTCGTTAACTCCACGTTGCACAACGGAATTCACCTTTACCCGCAGTCCCGCGGACAGGGCACTCTCGACACCCTCCAGCACCCGCTCCACCTTGGCTCCCACTCCATTCATCCGGGTGAAGATCCCGTCATCAAGCGCGTCAAGACTGACTGTGACCCGGTGCAGACCAGCCCGCCGCAACCCGGCGGCATACTGAGGCAGGAGGATTCCGTTCGTGGTCAGGGCGAGATCCTCGATGCCTCCCACTCTCGCCAGCATTCTCGTCAGGTCCTCGACGCCCCGGCGCAGGAGAGGCTCCCCGCCGGTCAACCGCACCTTGCGGACACCCAGGGGAACAAGCAGGCGGACCAGGCTGTCGATCTCCTCAAATGTGAGCAACTCCTCCCGCGGCAGGAACGCATATCCCGGTCCAAAGACCTCGGCAGGCATGCAGTAACGACACCGGAAACTGCAGCGATCCGTAATCGAAATGCGGAGATCCCGGAGTGGACGGCTGTGCTGATCAACAAGCATCTTGTTATGGCCCTCAAGGAAGCGTAGCACCATCCCCCTGCAACTAAATACTTGGGTATTTGCCTAATCCCTGTGGACTGGAGCTGCCCATGGATTCGCTTATCACACCAGCCGCCGCGGAGGCGATCGCCCTCGAGCACCTTCCCGTCCTCGAAAGCGAGCAGGTCAGCCTCGATCTCTCACATGGCCGAATCCTGGTAGAAGAGCTTCGAGCCGACCGGCTCCTCCCCCCTTATGACCGGGTCATGATGGATGGCATCTGCTTCCGGGAAAAGGATCTCGGGAAGGATCCCTGTCTCACAATTGCCGGAGTCCACGCCGCCGGCGCTCCTCCGCCCGGACCTCTGGCGGTCGGATCCTGCTGGGAGGTCATGACCGGAGCCTGCCTCCCTCCTGATTGCGATACGGTCGTTCCCTATGAACAAATCACACGGACAGGCAATCATGCTGCCTTTTCCTGCGATCAGGCCACGCCCGGGCGATTCATCCACAGGGCCGGGAGTGATCACACCCACGGCGATGTTCTCGTGGCCTCCCGGAGACGGGTCGATTCCCGCATCGCCGCCGTGGCCGCCACCGTCGGAGCAACCACCCTGAACGTTCTCAAACGCCCACGCATCGCCATCTTTACCACCGGCGACGAAGTGGTTGCGCCTTCCCTGACCCCCGCCCCTCATCAGGTTCGACAATCCAATGCCGCCTCGCTGAGGGCGGCGCTGGCGGGCATCGGGGCGGAACTGACGCATAGCCAGCACCTCCCCGACGACCCGGACGCCACCTCGGCGGCGGTCCAAACGCAACTTCAGTCCGACCTCATCCTCCTCTGCGGCGGCATATCCAAGGGAAAATACGACTTCGTGCGCCCAGTCATCGAGTCCCTGCTCGGAACCCCCGCTTTCCACGGGGTGGCTCAGCGCCCCGGCAAGCCGCTTGCCTTCTGGGCGGGCCCCCCGCCCATCTTCGCACTTCCGGGAAACCCCATGTCCGTCCAAGTGACCTTCCACCGCTACGTGGTCCCCTTTCTTCTCGCGCTTCAACAACAGGAATCCATCGTCCGCTCAGTCGCCCTTACCTCCGAAATGCGGTTCGACCCGCCCTTCGCATACTCCGTGCCAGTACGTCTTCGACAGGAGGACGCCACCATGCTGGCGGATCCTGCTCCACTCGCCAATTCAGGCGACTTCGCCTCTGCCATCGACTCAGATGGTTTTGTCGAACTTCCCGCCGACCAGAGCGAATTCCCTGCCGGAACCATTCTCCCTTTCCATCCCTGGCTCTAGGCGCGAAGGGATTCAGAAATCGGCTAGCACTTTGCCGGTGATTCCGTAGCGTTTTCGCAGTGAGTGAACTTTCTCATATCAATGAGGCTGGCCAGCCGCGCATGGTGGATGTGGGTGCCAAGGCCGTGACCAGCCGACGGGCACGGGCAACCTGCTCCGTCCACCTCGGCGCCGAACTCATGACTCAACTGGAAGAGGAGGGCTTTCAAAGCCGGAAAGGTTCCGTGATCGGAACCGCAGTCCTGGCTGGCATCATGGCAGCCAAGCAAACCTCCTCCCTCATCCCACTCTGCCATCCCCTGCCCCTCGACAAGTGCGATGTCCAGATCGAGCCGGCCGGCAACTCTGCCCTGCGGGTCGAGTGTGAGTGCGCTACCAGCAGCAGAACCGGGGTGGAAATGGAAGCTCTCACCGGGGCCTCAGTCGCGGCCCTCACCATCTACGACATGTGCAAGGGGGCCAACCCGTCCATCGAAATCACCGGGCTTCACCTAGTGATGAAACACGGTGGCAAGAGCAACTTTGACCGGACTTGAAAAGTTATGAGCGCACCTCTACACGGCCTCCTTCTCGCCGGCGGCAAGAGCCG
>CAWWCX010000487.1:0-3300 GCA_963935445.1 uncultured Roseibacillus sp. | reverse complement strand
GAGCCGACCAGAAGTTTCCAGGACGATGAGGAGGCGGAGGGTTTTGATAACATCGGGGACGCGCTGGTGATGTCCGATTTCCTGCTCAAGATGCTGATCGGGGCCGCGGAGGAGGTAATCGAGATGGCTACTCACAATGAGCCGCAGAAACCGTTTGAAGCGGAAACCTTCACCGCGCCAATCTGCACAAAGACACTTCATGGTGACAGCCTGGGCAAGTATCAGCGCGACAAGGGTGACCCCTATGACGAGGTGTTCCAGCGTTGGGACCGCTACAATCGTATCGGGCCGGACAAGTATGCAGGAGGAATGCGCCGCCCGGCCCGCTACCGGATCACGGTCGAACTTTCCGCCCACAACCCGGAAGAAGGCGGTTGGGGCAACTGGACAGTGCGTGAGGGTAACCTCATTCATCAGGGGAGGGAGAAGAGTTCCACCCCCTTCGAGGTGGGGCTCTACCTCGAGCGTTTCGAACATCAGCGTGGCCCTCGTCACCATCGAGTGAAGAAGTGGGACCTGCCCGCCGACGGAAGGAAGAGAACATTCTCTTTTGAGACCTGGATTGATGATCCATGGAGTGCCTGGATCGGGTGGGAGAATGGCCCGTGGTTCCGGCACAACGCGTGGCATGTTCTTCTCGAGCAGTGGTATCCGGACGAATACGAAAAAATTGACCGGAAGCAGAAGGGCTTCAAGAAGCAGGTTGCGGAGGTGCTTTTCCGCAAAGGCTACCGGGGGCCTACCCTCCGGGTGCACAGTTTCCGGATGGAGCCGGTCGCGGATCAGTGGCCACCGAGGAGTCACACCTCGCTCTATGGAAAGGGGCCGATTGAGGAGGCCGATCTGAAAAAGCTTTTCCGCGCTTTCGCGGAGCGGGCCTACCGGCGCCCTGTTGGTCAAGAGGAAATGACCCCGTATCTGGCCCTTGTTGAGGCGTTGGAGGCCGATGGTAATTCACGGCAGGAGGCCATGAAAGGGGCCTACGCCGCGATGCTCTGTTCTCCCGACTTTGTCTATCTGCGGCAGGAACCAGGCAGGCTGGACGGCTTTGCTCTTGCGTCACGGCTGAGTTACTTCCTCTGGTCCTCGATGCCTGATGAGACCCTGATGAGGCTCGCGAGAAGCGGCAAGTTGCTCGATAAAGCGGAACTCGATCGTCAGGTTGAGCGCATGCTGCAGGATCCGAAGGCCGCGGCTTTTGAGCGGCACTTCCCGGAGCGCTGGTTGAAGCTTTACGAACTGGGGCGGATGGAGCCGGACAAGCGGGGGCCTTACGGGCACTACTTCCGAGTGAAGGATGACCTGGTGCCCCAGGTAGAGGCGTACTTCCGTGACGTGCTGGAACGCAATGGCCCCATCCGGGAGTTGATCGATTCTGACCACACGTTCATGAACAACCGTCTCGGTGAGTTGATCTACAAGCAGAAGGTAGTAGGCGAACACCTGCGCAAGGTGAAGCTCGAGGATCAACGGCGGGGTGGCCTTCTGACCATGCCCGCGCTCATGACCGTGACGGCGAACGGAGTGGATACCTCTCCCATTGTCCGGGGCGTGTATGTCCTCGAGAATATCCTCGGAACGCCGCCGCCGCCACCTCCTCCTGACGTGGAACCGCTTTCTCCGGACCTGCGCGGGGTAAGCACCCTGGCCGAGCAGTTGGCTGTCCATCGCGACCAGGAGGCGTGTAACAGCTGTCACCGCAAGATCGACCCGATGGGATTCGCGTTGGAAAGCTTTGACCCGATTGGTCGATGGCGGGATCATTATCCGAAGGCGGACAAGGCCGCCAAGCAGGTCCTTCCTGTGAATGTGTCCGCCGTGCTGGCGAATGGCCGCGAAATCAAGGACCTGACCGACTACAAGTCGATGCTTCTGGAGCGAGAGTCACAGGTAGTCCGCTGCCTTACCGAGAAGATGCTGACCTACGCAACCGGTCGTGTAGTGGAAGCGGGCGATCGGGGGGAGGTCGACCGCATTGTCGAGGAGCTCAGGGGGAAGGGGAGCCGTCTCCGGGATCTCGTCCACCTCGTGGCCCGCAGTGAGCTCTTTCTGCGGAAGTAGCGGGTCTTCCTCAGTTCTTCTTCTCCGCGATGAGTCCCGCCATCGCCTGCGCAAAGGAGTCTCCAAGGCGGACAAAGAAGGCCCCGCTTCCGAGATAGTGGTAGGGTCGATCGCTCCCTACCGTGTCCCATTGGTGGTAGTGGGCCGGCCACCCTTTCTGGTAGACCGCCATGGAGAAGTTCGAATAATCCTCGTAGCTCTCGACCGAGCGGACGTTGCCCCTGAATTCCGGATGCTTTGCGGCTTCGCGTTGTGCGAGAGAGACTCCGTTGGTGTCGACCTTGTCCTTTGTGGCACCCGTGCCGAGGACGCCGATGACGACAGGCATCTCAGGGGTCTTGTAGTTTCTGCGCACGTCCTTGATGAAGGAAATCATGTGCTTCGCGTAGTTGTTTCTCCACTCCTCGGAAAACTGATCATTGAAGCCCTGAAACCAGACAAAGCCTGCAATCTCGTAGCCGGCCTCGGGGTCGTAGGACGGATGATTGTCCTGCAGGTTTTCGAGAACGGAGGCGACCGACTCATTCATCATGCGGTAGAAGCGCCCCGCGTTTTCCTTGATCTCGGCAGCCTTGTCACTCGCCTTCTGTTTGTCATCGAGGGAGAACTCGCCGGCGGAGGGGGGGCGGAAATCGTAGTTCAGCGACTTGCCACCCCATGAGGTCTTGATCAGGAGGATAGGCCCTTCCACCTTGCGGGCGATGGACAGTCCGAAGCCGTATTCCGGTCCGATTCTCTGGCCACCTGCCCCATAGCCAACTCCGAGCTTGCCGGACTTCCTGCTGCCGTCTGCGATGGAATTAATGTAGACCCGGTCTGAATCCCTGCAGGCCGAGGTGATGGCCTTCTTGTAAGCCTCGTGGGAATTCTTAAGTGTTTGCACCTTGGCCTGGAGGGCTTTTTTGTCGGGCCCGTCGGCCATGTTCTTCACCTTTTCGTTGGAGATTCCGCCGGTCAATTCGTCGATTCTGGCTGCCTGGGCAAGCTGCTTGTCCACCGCCTCCCGGGTCACACCGCTTCCTTCTCCAAAGACCATCTGGAGGAGTTCCTTGTCTCTGGCGCTGCCAGTCTGGGTGAGGGTGGCGATGGTGTGGGGATTTGCATGGCCCACCATGTTGGACTGGCCCGCGAGGATGAAGATCTGCAGCTTTTTCCCGGCGGATACCGAAGTAGACAGGGAGAGGATCGCAGCGGATACGGAAAGGATGAGAGTGCGTGAACTCAGTGTGGCAGGCATGA
>CAWWCX010000486.1:0-3315 GCA_963935445.1 uncultured Roseibacillus sp. | reverse complement strand
AGATCTACACACTGCATATCGTTCGGCAGCGTCAGATGTGTATAAGAGACAGCTTCCAACCCCGATCCCACCGCTGGCCGCCAGCATCATGTAGGAAGTTGCACGCCCGAAATTAGGATGCCCGTCAGGATAAAGCTCCCCTGCAATCTGGATTGTAATGAACTGCACCACCGCACCGAAGGCCCAGAAATAAGCAATGCCGAGTGCGCTGAGCCGAAGCGGTTTCGATTTCAGGAGCTGCCCCAGCTGCTGGAAATGCGACACAACCAAGGCCGGGTAAAAAGGCTTTTTCGCCCGGGCTGGAACCACCTGGATCGAATAGGCCATAATCAGGGTAACGATCGCCCCGAGGCAGATCAGGACCATCGGAAAGAGCCCTGCTGTCCAACCACTGCCCGAAGCTTCAAGTCGGGCCGAAAACCAGATCCCGATCAGGATCTGGCCCGCAAGAATGGCCAGAATCGTGAACATCTGCATGATGCCACTCGCAAATCCAAGCCGCGAAGAGCCCAGAAGCTCCTTGATGATCCCATTCTTGGCCGGGCTCAGGATCGTGGACTGTACCGCGAGGAAAAAGAAACAGGCCACCGCGAGCGGAAGAAACTCCATCTTGAAGCAGTAGAGCACGACTGCGAATACAACCAGCTGCATCCAGGCCGTCAGGCGGATGACACGAGTCTTGGAAAAGGTGTCCGAGGCCCATCCTGCGATCGGGGCCAGTAGGATAAAGGGAAGAAGAATGAGCATCCCCAGCACATGGGGCAGGGTCGTCCCCCACTTTGCGCCACTCGCCACCCAAGCGCCCAGGGGAACGAGGGTGAACTGCAGCGCCTTGTCGTTGAAGGCGTTCTGGGCCTGGAGCCCCATGAGACTCCAGAACGACATCCAGTGCCTCCGACTTGGCTCATGACCTGAATCCTCCGCGCTACCGGACGCTGGCTGGTCTGTCACTGGCTCTCCTCCGGACACAGGGTCAGCTTGTAACCGAAGCAGGGCTCCTGTCGAAATTGATTCTTCTTTTTTGGAACATCAATTCAGGTGATACCGCTCTCCGGAACGGCAATCACCCGAAGTGAGCGCATCGGCGGAACCTCGGACACCAGTACGGTCCACTCCCCTGTAAGCCGGATTCTGTGCCCCGCGCAGCCTTGCGGCCGGCCCGGGGTGACGATCATTTCTCTTCCCCCCGCGTTACCGCGGGCGGACCCCGCCGAGGCGGGGTGCGACTAATACCCGGGGATCCTGGTCGGGCGGGCGACCCTTCCCCTGTTCTGTCTTGCACCACGCGGGGTTTGCCGTGCCTCCTCAGTTACCCTTGGAGCGGTGGGCTCTTACCCCACCTTTTCACCCTTACCCCTCGCCGAGGCTCGGGGCGGTATTTTTTCTGCTGCACTTTCCATCCAGCGCGGCTTGCACCGCGCCGTCCCTCGTTTTCACGAGGCGCGCTGCCCTGTGGTGTCCGGACTTTCCTCAAGGCATTCGCCGGAACAAACCAGCGCCTACCCCGCGATCGCCCGGGGAGTGGACGGTCAAGATACACTGTCCACTCCCTCTCGAAAAGTCGAAATCAGGGAGACCTTCCGGAACCCCGGACTTTCCGTTTACCCGTCCTTCTGCAGGTTCTCCACCGCCTGACGGGCTTCCTTCAAATGCTTCCGCCAGTCCGCTTCCTTCTCACCCAGAAATCGCTCCATTCCTTTTTCCTCCAATTCCCCGAGGATCGCCTCCAGACGAGCAAGCTTGCTTTCGACCAGCCCCGCTCCATCTCCCTTGAAGCGCTCGGCTTCCAATAGGGGCAGGTCAAGGAGAGCCTGGCGCAGCTTCCGGTCGGCCGCCTGCCGCTGTCCGGCTTCCCTGAGATTCGCGATCTCCTCGTTGGAGGCTTTCTTCGCTTCCTCGGAGTAACTCAAACCCTCCACAATCGGCCAGTCATCCGTTCGGAACGTGGCCACTGGCAAACCCTCACGTCCCACCAGGTTTCCAGTGGGCCAGTTGGCCCAGCCATAACGTACCGCCACCGGCTCAGGCACGAGGGGGCTGGAGACCTCGATCGTCCAGGCCCCATCCAGCTTCTGCTGGCGGGCCCCGGCCGGATACCACCGACGATCTTCTCCTGCGACAATGAAGCCGGTAATCGGCGCCTTGCCTTCCCGCGGACTCGGCAGGACCTGCCAGGCCGCGTTATTTTCAATGTGCTTCCACCGGTCAAAAACAACCGGATCAGAGTCGAAAAACAGGTGCACGCTCCCATCCACGACTTCCATCCTCCTGTAGCTGTTGGCCCGGTGCACCACCTTTTCCCCATAGACGCGCGCCAGCGCCCAGAGAGACGCATACTCGGCCACCGGAAGTTTCTCGGCCGGATGAATATAGGAGTTACCTGCCGGGTAGGTCGCGATCATGGCGGCATGCGGGTCCCCCTGGAGCGCCCGCCGCTGAATGTCACGCACGATGGCATAACCTTCCGCCACGGTGGCTATTTCCGGATCCACCCCGAACGTGCCCCACCCGGGCTGACTGATACAGCCAAAGGGCAGCGCCTTCTCGCCAAAGGCCCTCCGGAACGAACGGGGAACGCGCGGAAACGTATGTTCGTAGCGTGTCCAGCGCAGGAAGTTGTTGTTCTCGCCCTGGTAGTAGAGCACCCCGCGGATGCGCATCCTGCGAATGGGCATCACGGTGGCGTTGAACAGGCCTGCGGGTGGGCTCCATCCCGCCCGTGGGTCAGCTGGCTTCTTCGGCAGGCGCTTGCGCGGTGCCTTCTTCCCGGCCGCTTTGGCCTCCTCCACCTTTCTCTCGTAATCTTTGCTGGAAGCCTCCAGTTCCTTCTCCCAATCCGCCATGATCCTCTCCACCTGCCGGGGATCCTCCCAGATCGCAGTCTCCTCATCATGTTCCCTGAGAATGCTCTTCATGCTGACGTGTTCGATCTTCTCCAATTCCTCGCGCAGGCACCAGGTCTGTCCCAGGGTGCCACCCCGCGCGATGTTGACGATCCCGACGGGCACCTTCAGGTAGCGGTGCAGGTACATTCCGAAGAGGTAGGGAACAGCCGAGAATCTTGGTGCGGTCTCCGGTGAGCATTCCTGCCAGGTGATCTTCTTGCCTACGTCTTCAAGCGGTTCGTACCACGAGTCCTCCCATGCAATGTAGCGCAACCCAGGAAAGTCAGCCGAGGCCGCCTCCCTTCCCTTCCGGTTGAAGTTCTGCCAACCCATGTTGCTCTGGCCTGCGCAGACCCAGATCTCGCCCACGAGGGCATTCTCCAGCACCTGTCTCTTATACACATCTCCGAGCCCACGAGACCGTACTAGA
>CAWWCX010000485.1:0-3316 GCA_963935445.1 uncultured Roseibacillus sp. | reverse complement strand
GCATGGCCGCGACCTTCTCGGAGGTTCCGGTGGCGCGGCGGGGCCGGTTGGAGGCGAAGTAAAGGGTGAGGTTGTCGGGAGCGATGTCGGGGTCGATCTCATCGAAGGGAGTGTTGACCCGTGGAGTAAGGGGAAGGGGCCAGGCGTATTCCGCGCCGTCCCACTTGGCGACCCAGATGTCGAATCCACCCTGTCCGCCGGGGCGATCGGTGGTAAAGTAGAGGAGCTCGCCATCTCCACTGAGCGAGGGGGCAAGCTCGTGAAAGGCGCTGTTGAGGGCGCTCATGGGGCGGGGATCCTGCCAGGTGGAGCCATCCCACTCGCGCAGGAAGAGATTCGCATTCCCGTCCTTTTCCCCGGAGCTGTAGATCATGCGAGCCCCGTTGGATGAGATTACAGGGGTTCCGATATCGTCTTCAGGCGCAAAACCATCGCCGGCCTGCTCAGCCTCTTCCCAAAGGACGTAGCCAAGCTCCACGTCCCGCGCGGCCTGCGAGAAGGCGCCGTCGGTGTAGGTATACCACCGGTCGGGCCGGAGGTAGACGAGGGCCCAGAGCAGGAAGCCAACAACCAGGGTGGTGCCCAGCCAGAAGTAGGCCCGGAAGCGTTGCTTGCGGGTCACGCCGAGGATCCTGCGTTCGGGATCGTGATCGTCCTCGACGGGGATGGGCATGTGCGGATTCATGGGGTGGCGGGGTGGAGTCTACTTCTCGGTGCGCACCGCGATATTGGCTTCGGGCACGTTCACGGCGCGGCAGATGGACATCACGTTGGCGAGGTAAAGGTGCTTGGACTCCTTGTCGCAGCGAATGAGGACCTTGAGCTCGGGTTTTTTCTCAACCTCATCCTGCATCCACTTCGTGAGCTCCTCCTCGGAGACCGCCTGGCCCATCACGACCATGGCCCCATTGTCCCGAATGTTGACCTTGATCAGGTTGCCTGCTGTCTGGGTGAGGGACTGGTTGCGTGATTCCACGGGAAGCTTCACGAGGTGATCGACTTCCTCCTCCTTGAAGGTGGTGGTGACCAGGAAGAAGATGATCAGGATGAACATGACGTCGATCATGCTCGAAATGTTGATCGGGTCTCCCTGATCGCTTTCCTTGTTGCGAATTCTCATCGGGATTCGTCTCTGCAGTTGGTTCGGTCTGCCCGGGTCACTGGGCGGCTCAGGCTCCAGTCAGGTCGCCTGTTCCTGTTCCCGCGCCGGGACCGGCGAGGCGGGCGTGCTTGGTGATGAATTCCGTTCCGACTTCGTCAATGTGATCGATCAGGCCATCGACCCGGGAGAGGAGGAACTGGTAGAGCAGCATTGCGGGGATGGCGATGGTCAGGCCACTGGCGGTGGTGACCAGCGCCTCGTAAATCCCGGTGGCGAGGTCCGCGGTCTTGGCAGCGCCCCCGCTGGAGGAAGTCCGCTGGAACGCGTCGATCATCCCATAGACCGTTCCGAGCAGTCCGAGGAGAGGACAGACTGCAGCGATGATGGAGAGTCCCCGGAGGCTGCGCTTCATCTTGTCGGCTTCCCGGATGGCGGAATCCTCAACGGCCTTGGCCACGGCCTCATACCCGGAGTCACGCCACTGGATGCCTGCCTTGAAAACGTGGCCGGCGGCCCCGGGGCTCTGGTCGCAGAACTGTTCGGCAGTCCGGCCCGAGGGGTCGCTGTCCCAGGCCTGCCCGAGTCCCTTCAGAAAGCCGTCGGGAAGGATCTTTTCGCGGCGCAGGGAGATGAAGCGCTCGAGGGCGAGGGCGAGGGCAATGATGGAGGCCAGCCCGAGGGGGATCATGATCGGACCGCCCTTTTTGATCAGGGACCACATGGTCTCCTTCGTCTCCCCGGCATCGGCGCCGGCTTCTGCGGCGAGGAGGGTGGTGGTGCAGCTCAGGAGGAAGAGGAAGGTCACGCCAAGGACGGTTTTCCAGGTATGGGTGGTATTGTAGTTCGTCATGAGAATGATTTGGGGAAAGGTGGAGTCTTGGGAGAGCTGTTTCTTAGTTCTTAGCCGCTGGTGCGAAGCTGGTCGAGATACTGTCCGGCAACGACGGAGGCCTTTTCCTTGGGATAGCGCTTGATGACATCCTTGAAGCGTTGCCTGGCTTCTTCCCGTTTGTTCTGGGCGAGAAGCACACGGCCGATCTCGAGGATGCCCTTGGCCTGCCAGGCCGGGTATTGCTTGTAATGAATCTCGACGTTGAGGAACTCCTTCACGGCCTCTTCGTACTTCTGCATGTTGAAGTAGCATTCTCCGGTCTGGAAGCGGGCGCGCACGGTCCAGAGATCAATGGGGGCCTTGGGGTCGAGGAGCTGGGCGTAATGGCGAATGGCCTCGCTGGGCTTGTCCGTGTTCTCGAGCGACCAGGCCAGGCCAAAGGTCGCATTACGCTTCCACTTGCTCTCCCGGAAGCGTCCGGTGAAGTCCTGGTAGGTCTTGCGGGCGTTCTCGTGATCGTTGGTGGCAGTCTGCATTTCGCCCAGCCGCATCATCATGGACTCGGCGAGCTCCGGTTTCAGACCGCCCACCTTCATGCCTGCCGCGAAATGTTCGCGGGCAGCCACCGTTTCCTTGAGCCGGTAGCGTGATTCCCCGGCCTGGAAGAGCATGGAGGCCCTGAGCTTGGACTCCGGGTAGTCGGTCAGGAGCCCTTCGAACATACCGGCGGATTTCTCGAACTCTCCCTTGCTGTAATGGGCGCTCGCCAGCTGGTAGCGCAGGTCTTCCCGGAGGGCTTCGTCCTCTACCCCGGCAAGGGCCTTCGTGAGGCGCTCGATGACCATATCCTGGGCCCCGCTCTTGAGATTAAGACCGGCGAGCTCGCTCTGCACCTTGACCACGAAGGAGCTCTCCTTGTACTTTGCGAGAAAGCGCTCGTAGAGTTTGACCGCCTCCGCCTCGCGGTTCTGTTTGCGCTCGCACCACGCCCATTCATAAAGCGCCTGGTCGGCAAACTCGGAGTCGGGCCAGGTCTCGGCCACCTTGCGCAGGTGGTTGGCGGCGGCGCCCCACTGCTCGAGGCGGGCGAGGGAGAGTCCGGCGTAGTAGGTGACGCGCTGGATCTTCTCGTGCTTCGGGTAGCGCTGCAGGATCTGGGGGAAGACCTTGGAGGCCTCCTCGAACTTCTGCATCTTCACATAGGCGAGGCCCTGCTGGAGGGCGGCGTCGGCAGCGAGCTCGTGCTGGTGATGCTTGGCGACCTCGCTGAAGTGAATGGCCGCCGGTTCGTATTTCTCCTCGGTGGCGTTGACCCAGCCCAGGAAGTAGTTCACCCGCTGTCTCTTATACACATCTGACGCTGCCGACGATATGCAGTGTGT
>CAWWCX010000484.1:0-3322 GCA_963935445.1 uncultured Roseibacillus sp. | reverse complement strand
GGAATGAGGTGCGGTTGGGAGTGATAGATACAAAGCCCAATGGTGGGATAGCGCCCTCGAGGCGAGGGCCCTATGGTGATCTGTCCCGGAGGGGCTTCGACTGTATGGGGACTAGCCCCGTCAGCAAGGAGCTGCTGAACGGCCTCGGCATCCCCGGAGGAGATCGCCTCCCGCATGTCCGCGGAGGCAGGGACGATGAGAGCGATGCTGCAGAGAACGGAAAGGCGATGACGGTTGGGGAGCACCCTTCCTGGAGCGTGATGACTCGCGAGGGAAATAGCAAGGAAGAGAGGAGGCCGGGTTCACTCCCCGGGGCCTCCCGGGAGCAGGATCCCTTCGGTTTTGAAAGTGCGCTCCGGGAGACCCCTGCTGCCGGGATGGCCGGTGAAAGGCTTTGGAGACAAGATGCAAATCGAAGAGGGCTTGTTGTGAGGCCGCCTTATGCGGCGCATCCGCTACGGACCACGGAAACTCAGGAGAAAATAGAGAGCGAGGATGCTGCGGCCACTCCAGAGCGTGGTCCTGATCCAGTTTGTAGATACGAGCTTGCGATGAACTCCAGGATGAAATCCCTTGGTGAGCTTCCGGTGGCAGGGAACAGAAAAGACCGCAGTTGACAGCCAGATGAGAGCCAGAAGCGTGAGGGAGAAGATCAGGAGGGCAGGGGAAAGGGGCTCGGGTAGCGCGATGGCCAGCCAGAGGCCGGAGGAAATCTCAACCAGCATGGGAGGGCCCACGATCCAGCCCGTCTTTTTCTGGTGGGCTTCCTGGTAGGAGATGAAGTTCCGGTTGCCCACCTTGGCCTTGAGCGGGTAGTGCACGACCTGAACGAACCAGATCAGGCCCGTCATGAAGACCGTAGCCAGAGCATGAAGAAAAAGAACGGCGAGTGTCATCCGGGAATAGTCTTTCCAACAGGTAGAAGGGGTCAGGACGCCAATGGAACCACGGCATCAGCCGTCTTCAGCCCGGAAACAAGAGCGCCCTCGATCGATGGTGTCGTGCAGTGATCCCCGCAGATAAGAATTCCATCATGCTCCTGAAAACCGGTTGAGTTGGAGGGGGCACTCCGAGGGGGGTGCTCGGGAAGAGCGCGCGGGATCCGGTCTGTCTGAATGTGCTCCCACCGGTCGACCTGTGAGCCAAACCAGTCATGCAGTTCATGGCGCACCTTTTCCTCAAGCTGCTGGTGATTGGGAAGCCCGAGAACGGACACTGAGATGAGAGCCCTGCCCTCGGGAGCATAGCCTGGGGCCACGTCGGAGACCGCGCAGACGTTGTTTACCAAGCCGGCGGGTTCTCCGTTGAGGGCGATTATTGGTTCCTTGAGTGGGGATTCAGGGGCGGAAAAATACAATCCGGTGACAGCTTTCCATTCCCGGGGCTCCGTTGCGGCGGTGGGAACAAGCTGTTTTGAGATTTCAGCATCCGTAGCGACTACCACGTGTTTCGCTCCGAGGGTCTCTCCGTTTGCGAGGGTAACCTCGCAGGGGTTTACTGCGGTGACCGCTGAGTTGAGACGGAGTGATTCCGCAGGCAGGCGGCTGGCAAGCTGGCGGGGAATTTCCTCCATGCCTCCAGCCGGGAGAGTGGCTTTACCACGGGCAAACATGTTGAAGGTGAAACGAAAAAAGTCGGATGAGGTCCGCAGGTCTCGCTCGAGGAAGATCCCTCCATAGAATGCACGGAAGAATTGGTCGATCATGCCTGCGGAAAAACCATATCTCTGGAGGTGTTCCTCCGTGGTGAGCTCCTTTCCGGCCGTTGGACGGGCCCTGTTCCAAAGAGCTTCGAAGCGCATTCTTCCGACGAGGAGCTTGTCCTTCAGGTTCCCAATCGGTTGGAAAGCAGTTGAGAGAGCAGACCCGGGGCAGCGGAACACATCCATGAGGCGGTGGAGTTTTCCGTCCTTGAAGACAAGAGCTCCGGGACGAAAGGGACGCAGGTCAAGTGATTGGATATCCAGAAGCTTTTGCGCTTCCGGATAGGCACTCAGGAACACCTGGAAACCGCGGTCCAGCAGGTAGCCCTGAACATTCTCTGTCCGGAGTCTCCCCCCCACACGGTCCGAGCTCTCCACGACAAGAACCTGATGGCCTTTCTCCGAGAGCCGGATTGCACAGGCGAGCCCTGCAAGCCCTGCACCCACGATCACGACCTTGTCTGACATTTGCTGGTCCACTGTTCAAAAACGGCTGCCCGGCCCCATTGTCAAACGGCTTTCGCTGCCCGGGTCTTTTGGTCGACCGGGTTTCGGGGTGCAATTCCCGTCGAGCCTGAGGCGAGGGGGGCGAAAAAGCGGTTGATGGCAGTCATTAAATCGCAGGAGGACACTTCTTCAACAAGGCAACGGCCTAATTCAGCTTTTCAGGGCAGCCCCCTGCTCGATTCTTAAAAATGTCCATGCCCCTGGATCGCTTGCGAGGGGCGTCATTCAACGCAACGCACGGGGCTGGACCCTCAGATTTCAGCCGCTTACCATGAGGCCCCGTTGCCCTCCTGTAAGAGAGGGGATCTCGTTATGACATTGTTTCCCGCTATGGTCGCCCTTGCCACTCTGGGCATTGGGTTCGCGAAGGCAGCAAGGCCCAACATGGTGATTGTTCTCGTGGACGATCACGCTTTTGAGGCCATTTCAGCCTATGGCACATATCTCAGGAATCACGCCAGGACTCCCGCTATCGATCGACTTTGGAAGGAGGGCATGCGTTTCGACAATTTCACCTGTGCCAATTCGATCTGTTCCCCCAGTCGCGCCACGATCCTGACCGGGCAGTACAGCCACACGAACGGGGTTCGGGGCCTGAATGGCTCCATCAACGAGGGGTCGCCCCAGTATCCCGTTGAATTGCAGAAGGCAGGATACCAGACATGGCTGGTTGGCAAATGGCACCTTCGAAGTAAGCCGCGGGGTTATGAGAAACACATGACGGTCAAGGGGCAGGGCAAGTATTTTGATCCGACTTTCAGCGGCACTGAAGGGGACCGGCAGCAGGTGGAGGGATACTCCACAGACGTTTACACGGACATCGCCCTTGAGTGGCTCAAGGCCCGTGACAGGAAGAGGCCTTTCCTGCTGAGCCTTCAGTTCAAGGCTCCCCATCACGATTATGGTCATGCCAGGCGTTATGATGATCTCCTGGCCGGGGTGAGTATTCCCGAGCCTCCCTCGCTGTATGAGGACATTCGTAATACCGACTCCAACCTGAAGCGGCTGTTCCTCCAAGGGACCAAGTTCCACATGCTTCATTCCACCAAGACGGACAACAGGAGGGACCCGACCACGAATTACTATGCCCGCCACCTGAAGGATGATGCGCCC
>CAWWCX010000483.1:0-3333 GCA_963935445.1 uncultured Roseibacillus sp. | reverse complement strand
ACACACTGCATATCGTCGGCAGCGTCAGATGTGTATAAGAGACAGCCAGGAGCACCGGCACGGAAACTCCCTGCGGGAAGACGGTGAAGTTCTTTTCCCCGGGGAGTCCACGGCGGTATCCTACCAGACCGCGGGCGACCTCATGGACCTTCTGGCTGGGAACGAACGGGTCAGCAAATCACTCACGTGGAAAATCTGCCAGTTCTCGCTCGGGCGCCCGCTTACTTTCCGTGATGCGGCCCACGTGCAATCGGTGCACGCTTCCGCAGGGAAGAACGGGGGCACCTGGTCCGCCCTCATGACCGCGCTGGTCACCAGCGATCTCGTGCGCATGACGAGGACGGAAGCAGAGTAATTCCCGGGCTGCGCCAGTCCGCCCCCGCAATTCCCGGATTCCAGCATTCCTTTTCCTCTCAGAATCGAGTAGCTGGACCCACCGATGAAGGAGAAGCAGATCAGCCGCCGCACCATGCTCCGCGGAGTGGGCACCGCCACCATCGGGCTGCCCTTCCTCGAGGAGATGCTCGTTTCCCGGGCTCTTGCTGCTCCCAGAACGGCGGCAGGCGGGGACAAGATTCCCGTTCGCGCCTTCAATGTCTTTTTCGGCCTCGGCATTCCCAAGCCTATTCAGGCCGAGGGATACGAGGGGGTGCTCGAGCCCCTCAAGCCACTCCGCGACAAGCTGCTCATCATGCGCGAGGTGGACCAGGTGCGCTGCGACGAGAGCGGAATCAACGCTCACTTTGACGGCGCCTCAGGCGCTTTCACCGCCACTCCCCCCAACGGGTCGGCAAGGTCGGGCGGAGCCTCCCTCGATCAGGTCATCCGCCGCGGCCTCTACCCCGAGGGCCTCCCCTCCGGCATGGTCCCCACCCTGATTGGTGGCACCTATTTCCGCCGGAGCCGGGTAAGCCGCTACGTCCACTCCTACAATCCGGATGGCACCGTGGCAGCGACCATGCAGGAGCGGCCCCGTGACCTCTTCGAACGCGTCTTTGGCGCAGTCTCCATCGACAGCAAGGATCCCGATGCCCGCCGCAAGCGTCTCCAGCGCAGCGTGCTGGACTCGGTGGTCGAGGACTACCGCTTCTACACCGGCAACAACTCCCCACTGGGCTCCGCCTCCAAGGCACGAGTCAGCGAGCACCTGGAGCGTATTCGCGAATACGAGCAGCGGGCCTACGCGATGAAGCACAGGAAGGACGGTCCCGGGGGCGGTCCCCCCCGGCCTCCCCGCTCACAGGTCCTGCACGGCGGAGCTGCTGACCCGGGTGGCCAGGGCATTGACATCACGCTGGAAGAACTGAGCACCGAGTGGCGACTCATGGCAGACCTCTATGCCCTTGCAATAGAGACGGACCGGGTGCGATTCGGCTCCCTGACCTTCCTTGCTGCCGGCGAGCGTATCCGCCTGACCGGGGACTACCACTACGGTGGGCGCAAGATCTGGACCTTCGACGATGCCCGCCAGCAAAACGCGGGTGGGGACAAGGGATGCAGCCATGAGTGGTGGCACAAGTTCAATGAGAACAAGGGGAACGAGGCTCTCCGGGCCCACGCGCACATGAAGATGCGCGAGCTCTCCTACTTCCTCTCCCGCCTCGCGCAGACCCGGGAAGCCAACGGAAAGAGTATCCTGGACAACTCTCTCCTCACCATTTCCACCGAATCAGGCGACGGCCGACACAATAATGTCAAACGCGAGCTCTCCGGGGTCTTCCACGCCATCACCAGCGCAAACGGCCGCTTCAAGACCGGACAGGTCATGGATGTCGGCGCCGAGGGACTGGACGTCTACAACACGATGATCCGTGCGATGGGAGCGTCGGGGCAACTCGGACCAGCAAAACGCGAGAGCCGTCACATTGACCAGATCCGGGCCTAGGACCCCGCTTTTCTTCCCTGGGGACGCAACGCCAAACACCGGAACATCTTCTTTCGGGACTCCCGCGACACTTATTCCCCCGCGGCCGGCTTACCATTTGCGGAGGCCGCTTCCTGAAGCCTTTTGCGCTCCGCCATCCCGTCCTTCTGCATCCGCGCCAGCGCATTCCCTCGTTCTTGCAGGGGAATTGAGACCGCCCTGCCACCCTGTCGGTGGGACTCAAAGACCGCAGAAATCATTTCAACCGTAGCGGCTCCCTCCTCCAGGCCGCAGACCGGTTCCCGGCCCTTGTCCACGGCGGAGAGGAGGTCCTCGATGGCCACCACGTGTCCATGGACATTCCGGACAAGCTCCGGGTTGTCTTCCGGTTGACCGACGCCCGCCGTGGTAATCGGCGACCACTCCCGCGGCTCCCCGGGCGGAGCAAAGGGATTTCCGCGGACGAGGTGGGCAAGAGGGTCGCGGTCGGCCCGAATGGCTATGATTCCATCGCTTCCGACCAGTTGGAGGCCAAACCCGAAATTCGCGGTGTTGTCATTGGCCATCGAATCGAAGGTCGCCGTTACCCCGCTCGACATCCGGAAACGCGCATGGAGTTCGTCCCCCGCCAGGGGGCCCAGCCCCTCCGCTCCATCGTAGACGTGTTCCCAGGTCACCGGTTCACCTTCTTTTAACATCTCCGCCGAACAGTGGACCGGCGGCCCGGCCAGGAAGCAGAGCATGTCCATCACGTGGGATCCCAGCACCCACAGGTCCTCCGCTCCTCCCCTCCGGTCACCCTTCCCACGACCCCGAATCTCCAGGAGCCTTCCGATCACTCCATCCTCGACCAGCTTGCGAATGATCCCCAGAACCGGGTTGTAGCGATTGCGGTGAGCCACCGCCACCTTGGTGCCACTCTGCCGGCAGGCCTCACGCACGCGATCCGCTTCCGCCGGCGTGCGGCAGAAGGGTTTCTCCACATAGATGCCCTTCACACCGGCCTCCGCGCAGGCCACCATCATCTCGGCATGCTGGTCCGCGTAGCGCGGGCAGATCGAAACAAACTCCGGCTTCCCTTCCGTGAGCAGGCGGCGGTAATCACGAAATCCCCGAGCAGTCTTCAACCGCCGCATCGCTTTCCTCATCCCGGCATCATCGGCGTCAGCCACCCCGACGATCCCGGCCTCCGGGAACCGGAGCCAGACCGTATCAAGCCCGTGACCGTAATCTCCCCGCCCGGTGTGGCCGATCACCCCCACCCGTCGTTTCCTGCGGGACTCCTGCCCGTCCTCCGCAGACCCTGGTTGCGCAACCACGGCCGCGCCGGTGACAGAAAGGAACATTCTACGCTGCATACCCACCACCAGTAACCACCATGCTCCCGAGGTCAATCTGATTGCTCAGCCGGAACAGATCCCTAGATCTGTCTCTTATACACATCTCCGAGCCCACGAGACCGTACTAGA
>CAWWCX010000482.1:0-3335 GCA_963935445.1 uncultured Roseibacillus sp. | reverse complement strand
AGTCCGCAGTGCAGGCGAAGTCCGCAGTGCAGGCGGAGTCCGCAGTGCAGGCGAAGTCTCCCGTTCAGGAAGAACCTCCGGTGCAGGAGAAGTTTCAGCAGGAAGCGGATGCGTCCGGGGCGCGCCGTCGGCGGCACTACGGAGGGAATTCACAGGAAGAGGATGCGTGGGTAGGAGGGCAGGCAATGTCGCTTTGGTGGGTGTTGGCAGGAGTATTCTGTATAGGCATCATCTGGTTTTTTCTAAGCAGGACATTCAATACGCCGGTTAATCCGCAGTCGCTTGCCGAGCCGGAACGGTTCGAGATGAGCGAGGATTTGAGTGATGTGCCGATTGCTGACTTTGTGGCCCGGTCGGTGGAGATCCTGCCCTTGATCACGGAGACGATGGATAAGGCGAGCAGTTTGGAGGGCGCGGAACTCGCTCCCCTCATCCGCGGAGGAGAAGCGTCGGCCGCGCTGCGCCGCGACTGGCTGGCCCGTAAGGCCGTGCCTGCACGGCACCATCCGGTCAGCCAGCGGCAGCTCCATGCGGCCTCCTCGTCCGGTTCGGCTTACCTGATCCTGGCCGGGCTGGATAAGGAGTATCTGGATTCGGTGGCTTACTTTGTCAGTGAAGAGGATGAGTTTAAATTGGATTGGGAGGCCAGCGAGGGCTACAGCGAGTATCTCCCGGGCGAGGAGGGGCAGCTCATTGATGACAAGCCGCGGCTGATGAGGGCGATTGTCCGCGCCTCGACGTTTTATACACCCCAGTTCCCGGAAGAGCGTTTTCAGAGCTATATGCTGCATCATCGGGACCCGGGGCAATTCGTCTGGGCGTTCGCCCTGCGCAGCAGTGAGGCCAACACAAAACTACGGGGCTACTTTGATAGTGTGGCGCGGGCACTCCCAAATACCCGATACCGGGTCACGGTGCGGGTGAGAAAGGGTCCGGAAGGAGCACGGGCCAACCAGTTGGAGATAGTGGACTACCTTCATCCTGATTGGTTTACGCCCGCGGATTCCGACGACGAGTAGCTTCTCTCAAGGCTTGAACGTCCCGAAGCAATAGGTAATCGTCAACTTCACCGCCTGCTGCAGGGATCGACCCCTCGCCAAGATCCATGTCTGAAGTGTTGCATTGTCCGTCCTGCGATGCGCTGGTCCCGGTTGGGCCGGACGGGGAGCGCGTTTGCAGGGAGTGTGGCTATGAGTTCCCCAAGCCGGTGCCGATCGCGCCCCGTGTGGGCGATAAGCCCGCTTCTGCCGGGAAGCCAAAGATGGTGCAGCGTAATGTGACGACTCGTCGCCGGAATGAAGGCCGGATTGATCCGGTGACACCTCCTGATGTAATGACGGTGGAGGCGGTGCAGGATGAGGGACAGGCGGAGGTTGTCCGGTCGGCCGATGAGGTTGTCTCAGACGATGGGCGGAAGAAGGTGGTGCGCCGGCGCAAAAAGCGCAAAAAGATGAGGCTGGGGCCGTTGTTGTTTCTGGGGGGATGGGCCACCCTGGTCATGGCGGTTGTCCTTTTTATGAACTACCTCGGTAAGAAGGGCGAGGTGGAGGCGGAGAACATCAGGAAGCAGGAGGCGGAACGGAAAGCGGCCTTACAGGCTGAGATGGCGTCCTACCTCGTGGAGGAGGTGCCAGCCTGTCACGCTGTTTTGCTGAAATACCTCAAGGAGCCCACCTGGGCGGGCCGCGCTCAATTCGTGCGCAATTCCTCGGAGGTAGCTCCAAAGATGGGGCGGCATTACGTCCGCAACCAGCTGTGGAAATTGCCGAGGGGGAGCAAGGTCATGGTTGATGAGGCTAACCTGGTACTTTTCAAACCGGATGATCCCATCGTGGAGGTTCGCTTCCGGGTCGAATATCCTCCGGTGAAGGATGAGAATGGAGAGCTCGCCGGGGAGCCGCCCAAGCCGGTCTACCGGGAAGTGAGTTTCATGAGGGATGACACTGGTTGGGTAATCGACTGGGAAGCGCTCGTGCGCTATTCTTCCAATTCCTGGCAGCTCTTCCGGGGTGACGTGGAGGGGAATAATGCGCCTAGTGAGTTCCGGCTTTTCGTGCGACGTACGACCGGCCGCTTTGAAGAGGGAGAGCCTGTGTTGGTGTTGAAGTTTTTCGAGCCGCGTCACGACCTGGGGGAGATGTGGGAGCAGGGTTCTTCTGGTGTGGTCGTGCCACTGGACTCTGAGGAAGGACGACGGTTGCAGGAGATTCTCGAGCGGGAGCCGGAGGACTGGGTGCCGGGGCAGCCCAGGCTCTGGCGCAACGACCCGGAGGGATTGCGGAGGGTCAGGGTAAAGCTCTCCTGGGAAAGGACGGCCGACGACCGGCGGCTTCTCAAGGTTCGCGAGGTGCTGGCTGGCAACTGGCTGATGCCGGGCCACGAAGAGCAATTTCAGAATGAAATTCCGGCCGAGTGGGATGGGGTAGAAAGCGATCCGCCCCTCCCGGACTCCCCGGAAGGGGGTTGAATTGCCGTTGCGCTCGAGTGGATCATCCTGTTTGCTCCGAAGCCCGAATCCGCATGAGCGATAACGAACCCAGTCCTGAGGACTCGTCAGCTTCGCTGCCCGAAGGCAAGAAGCGCGTCCGCAAGCGTCGCAGGAAGCGAGGGAGTTCCCGTCAGACCCTGTTTCTGAAAAAGCGGGAAATCCTGCGGGAAATGCATTCCGGCCACGAGTTGGGGGCGGTGAGCCTGAAGGAGCAGATAGCCCGCCTCAAATCGGCTAAAAATGCCGAGAACGAAGCCAAGCCGGTAGAGGAGCGCTGGGGTTCCAGCCGGACGACGCAACGGGGGTGGGGATGGTTTCTTGTGCGGGTGTTTGCCCTGCTGGTGCCGGTTCTCGCCATCGTCACCGCGATTTTTCTAACGAAGCGGGAGAAGGCGGACCTCCGCTATCCGGATCAGCTCAATTTGAATATCTCGGAAGAAGAGCGCAAGTTTGAGCCGGTGGGAGCGAAGGCATGGTTCGATAAAAACCCGCACGCCTCTTACGACAGGTCGATCGGGATTCTCCGCACGCTGAACGAAGCGGAAGGTGAGAAGGTGCCGACGGGCGTGTTTCGCCGGGAGGACTTCACGCGTAAGCAGATTGAGGATCGCGGAATTGGGTGGCAGTCGGGATTCATTATCACTGATCCTCGCAAGTTCAGCTGGAGTATCGCTGAGACCGGGGGGGTTGGGTATCTGATCCTGGAAGGTTTACGTGAGGACCGGAGCACATACCGGACTTATTTCGTCAAGTCCGACGAAGGTATCCGAATGGACTGGGCCGCTACTACCGCATGGTCTGAACCTGTCTCTTATACACATCTGACGCTGCCGACGATATGCAGTGT
>CAWWCX010000481.1:0-3351 GCA_963935445.1 uncultured Roseibacillus sp. | reverse complement strand
GAAGGATCAGTGGAGCTGCGTATCTGATAGACGTAGCCCGGCTTGCTGCCCCACTCGAGAACGAGATTTTCGCCTGCGGACGAAACGGCGAGCTCAAGCAGGTCCGGATCCTGGGGGAGCCCCGGGTATACCTCGAAGCGATCAAGAAACATCTTGGGAGTGTTTCCATTCCCTTCGCCGAACTTGAACATGACGACATCGACGACGTTCGGGGTGAATTCTATCAGCCCCTCGGTTGAGGCAATTTCCTGGGCTTCCCCGCCATCAATGGACAGGAAATAGGTGGCCTTGCCGTTCTCTGCATCCCAGGTGAAGCGGAAGTGGAGGGGGGTGTCATCGGTGATGCCGATCCCGTTGATCCGGTTGATGTTTCCTGATCTCTCACGGGAGAAGACCCTGATGTCGTCGAAACTGTTGTAGACGAGCTCGATGAATTTCCCGCCGAAAAACCGGAACTTGAAATCCGAGTTGGATCCCTGGAAGTCCTCGAAATGCAGGTAGAGCTCGACCGTGAAGGAGTCGAGGCTTTCGATAGGGCGTTTCAATCCAGCATGACCCAGAACCGAGGTCGTCGGTTCATTTACCTCATAAGTTCCCTCCCCTGTGAAGCCAGGGTGCGCCTCAGGAGTGTCTTCGTCGCGAATAGTCCACCCTTCAGAAAGATCCGGCCCGTCGAACTCGTCCACGAACTCTACCTGGGCGACTGCAGCCTGGGCTCCCATGAGCGAGAGGAGCACGGCCAGCATGCGGCCAGGACGAGAGAATATGAAGCGGTGATCAGCTGAATTGGTCATGTTTTAAGGTTCTCTACAAGGTTTGCTGGATCTGGAGCGGACAGGAGCCTCTGACCGGTGGAACCTCAAAGGGCGAGGTCTGCGGCTTGTCTGGCCATTGGTCCCGGCTGCTCCCCTGGGTGAGAGCTGCAGGATGCAAGCGATCTCAGGCGGCTTTGCGCCTCCGTCCAAGAAGCATGCCCAGCGCCCCGATTGACATCAGTCCGAAGATGGAAGGCTCGGGCACGACCGACCAGCGATCAATTGCAACGACGGCCTGGTCGGCCGGCGTGGCGCCCCACTTGAAGACCTGCACGTCCATGAAGTTGGATGCAAAGTCACCGAACCCATCTCCGTTGCCAGTCCCTGAGTAGAACGGAACAGCGGCGTCCCCGTTGAGGGCATAGGAGAGATCCACTGTGTCGGTGTCCTGGCTGAAGGAGAGCGTCAATTCCAGGGTGTCCCCGTCTGCGATGCCGATGCGAGTGTTTCCGACAAGGTTTCCACCTGCGCCAGCCCTGCTGTCCCGGTGGAACAGCCGCATGTCACCGAAGCTGTTCAGGACGACCTCCGCAAACCCGTTCGCACCGAAGAACCGCCACTTGAAGTCGCTGCGAGTGTTGTTGGAGGAAGGGTCAGCGAGGGAAGGAGCGGAGTTGAAGGGGTCAGCTGCCATGGCAATACTGGCCCGAAAAGATGATGGGCCATCAAGGGGATCCCGGCGCAGCTCGGTGCCGGGATTTCCATGGGGATCAGTCAGGACATATGCGCCACTACCGTTCAGCCCGGTGTGGCCTGTGTCACCGAGTTCAGCCCATGCAGGATCCAGAGTGGTGCCATTGAAATCCTCAGTAAAGAAGAC
The DNA here is from genome assembly GCA_963935445.1 of uncultured Roseibacillus sp. GTDB lineage: Bacteria > Verrucomicrobiota > Verrucomicrobiia > Verrucomicrobiales > Akkermansiaceae > Roseibacillus_B. Next base: position 1,716 of record CAWWCX010000481.1, on the reverse strand, counting down.
GGTAGCGTGCGCGGGAGCTGCCAGGATGAGGAAAAGGAATTTTGCAGCCAACGCCAGCGAGGGGGCGCGATTCACCCTTGATGAGTTCATTTGGTATTTGGGTTGTTTATTGATGGGCCTTGCTCTCGGCGGAAAGCAAGGAACCGGCGGTAATCTCAGAGGATTCCTCCAGTTTCGGCAAGCACACGATCATGTGTTGGGAGCGAGTGATTGTCATAAAAACCTTATTTTCAAGGGAATGGATAGAGCGGGATGTCAGGGGGCAAGCCCTGTTTCCGTCGCCAGGGGGCAAGCTGGTGTTCCGGGTTAAGCCGGCAGGTGGCTGTCCCGGGAAGGGGGCTGAATTCCCAGCCTTGGGCCGGAAGCACCCCGAACTGCTGTCGCGTCCAAGTTGACGGGTGTCGGGTTGCCAGGCCCCTTGCCGGGACAGCCACCGCTTTATCTCAAGGCTCAATGGACTTGCGGCGGGGGTCATGGCGCGCGCTCTCGCATGGCGAGGAAAGTCCACAGGGAAGAGGGAGACAGGGACGGTGATGTGCCCCTGTCTCCCAGACATGCACTAATCCGGTCTTTACCGGATGGTGATCGTATACTTTGACTGGTGATTCGGACTGGACACCACCCTCACGTCGTATTGGTAACCTACGCGATTTTGTGCCGTGGGAGCGCGGTGGGTCAGAAGATGCTTCGTTTTCCCTTTGCTGCTTGCGACCAGCCGTTCGCCCCACCGGCCGTTTTCAAATTTCTTAAAAACAATCGAGACGTGGGTGGTTTTCTCTGAGGAGAGCTCGACCCTTATTGCCTCGCCGGGTTTGCAGGTGATGGAGTGGTTTACCTTGCCTCCCACTCCGACCCAGCCCTTCTTCATGACGGTCGATCCCTTGATGGCATGAACAGGGGTTGTTGCGAATAGGAGGCTCAACATGGAGGCGACAACCAGTATGATTCTTTTGTTTTTCATATCACTTATTCTTATTTGGTATTTGCAGCGTGGTTACCAGGTTGGTGCCTGTTCGGAAAGAGGTGAATCAGGACTTTCACTAGGGAATTCATACGGATTTTCCTGCCGTGACAAGGACTTAGTCATTGTGGCCGGTTGTATGCCGGCAACTATCTTGTCCGTTCTGTGTTCGCGTCAGGCAGGGCATGGGAGCCATCTGTCCGAGGGGTGATTGGATTGATCTCCGGGTGCGTATCCTGCGTTGGCGGCGCGTTTATCCTCGGTTTTCCGGAAGGTCTGCGTCCGAGGGCTACCTCACCGCCTACGCCGATTCTGGCCTGGTGTCCCGGATACAGCCGTTTCCGGGGAAGGCCTTCTACCGCATTCGTGAGAATCCGTAAGGATGTCGTCAGGAGGTCCGGGCGTTCGCCCCGAGTCCCGGCTTGTAATCCGTTGGTGGTGAGCCACCATATCTGCGCTTCAGCCCCGGTAGTTCAATGGATAGAACAAGGGTTTCCTAAACCTTAGATAGAGGTTCGATTCCTCTCCGGGGTAAGTGCTGAGAACAAAGGAAACACCCTTATTTGCAGGACTTTGTTCGTTTTCGGCCAGATCCAGTCATGCGGTGCATCGCACAACAGTCAGCAGGGACTTGGAAGGAGTAGGCAGTGTGAAAAGCGCGGGCGCCTGAGCGAACGAGATTACGTGACCCGGTCCTGAGTAGCGATCGGGCCATACTGCAACGAGCGGTAAGCGGTCAGCCACGCGAGCCAGAC
>CAWWCX010000480.1:0-3359 GCA_963935445.1 uncultured Roseibacillus sp. | reverse complement strand
CAACATCCTTCTGACCGGAGCAAGCCGGGGAAATCAGGATAATTCCAATCTCGACCGGGCGCTGTATGCCTTTCAGGACCTCCGTCAATCCTACCCCAGCTCAAAACAGGCGGCTGACGCCGCCCTCAAGATTACCGAAATTCGCTCTCGGGACATTCAACGCAATTTCGATATTGGTGAGTTTTACTTCAATAAGCAGCAAGGCGATTCTGCGGCCGTCTACTATCGTGAAGTTCTCCGCAGGACCAGCAGCGGTGACCTTCACCAGCGAGCCAAGGCCCGCCTCCAGAGTATCGGCGCAACAGAGTGAGCCCATGACCCTCCGGCAGCATGTCTCACCTCTGGCGAACTGCGGACTCAAGCTCGCCACCATCGCACTCCTCATTCTGCTTCAACCAAACTGCGCCCAGTATCGTATCGGAGGCGCCAAGCCCTCCCACCTTCAATCCGTGGCCCGAGTCGAGGTCGCCCTCGTCCAGAACCAGACCCAGATACCCCGGGCCACAGCTCACGCCACGAACTGCCTCATTGATGCCTTTACAAACGACGGCACCTATCAGGTTTGCCGGGCGGACAAGGCCGATGCCCGTCTCGTAACAACCCTGCAGCGGATCCGCTATCGTCAGGCGCGTTCCACCCGGGTAGACGTTCTTCGGTCGGAAGAACTCGAGATGGAAGCCCATCTTTCCTGGACGCTGGTTGACGCACGAAATCCCTCCAAGGTTCTTGCCAGAGGCAAGTCCACCGGAAACACGCGTTTCTTTGTCGACCCAAATCTTCAGACTGCCCGCCAGGTCGCACTAGTAGATGCTCTCAAGCGGGCTTCTGCAGCCGTTGTAGCAGAACTCGCTGACGGTTTTTGAGGTCACGAGACCGGAGCTCTCCCATTCCCGGATCCGGCCGGACCTGGCACTTCTTGCCTTTCGACATGCAGCAGCCGTCCATATATCTGTCCCATGTCCGATGAACGCCCGCCCCCACTAGTCTCCTTTGTTCCCACGCCGATCGGGAACCTTGCTGACATTACCCTGCGGGCCCTCGAGACCCTCCGGAAGGCAGACCTCATTGCCTGCGAGGACACCCGGCACTCACGCAAGCTCCTGACCCATTACGATATTGATAAACCACTGCTCTCCCTTCACGACCACAATGAGAAGCGGAGGACCCCGGAACTCGTCAGAAAGGCCGCAGCGGGCCAGCGCATCGCTGTAATTTCAGATGCCGGAACGCCCTGCCTCTCCGACCCCGGGCACCGACTCCTCCGCGCCTGTATCGAAGAGGACATCTCTTACGAGGTCCTCCCGGGACCGAACTCCGTGATTACCGCACTGGTCGCATCCGGATTTCCTCCGCATCCATTTACCTTCGGGGGATTCCTGCCATTCAAGAAAGGTAAACGAGAACGCGAACTGCAGGCCGCTCTCGAGAGGGGGCATACATCTGTTTATTTCGAGTCTCCTCACCGCCTTATTTCGACCCTCGAAATATTAAATAAACTCGATCCTCATGTTCATGTTAGTGTCTCAAAAGAGTTAACTAAAAAATTTGAAAACATATATCGCGATGAAATCCTGAAGTTGTTACCGAGGTTTAATGATCGCAAGCCACGCGGTGAATTCGTGTTGGTAATTGATCCCACAAGCCTCAGTCAATGACCCCTACCACCCCCACCTCTAACCACAAGGGACAGTCATATCGCACAAGACTTCCCATCATCCTGATAGCAAACCTGTGTGTCGCCGTGATTCTTCTGTTTGCAGTCCCGGTTATCTATAAGGGACAGCAGGACTTTCTGCCCCACGCAACGGTGAACAGGGAGTATGTCGATACCGCAATAGGCAGCGGCGAATCCGACTTCATACACAACGCCCTGCGCACTACCGAGGTAGCCCGGGCCATGGCTCACGATGACCACGTCTCCACGATGGGCGTCATGCAGCTCGCGGTAGCCTTTCTTGCCGTCCTGTTCTTCGGAAACAGTCTCTACCTGTTCCGGTTGCACCGACGCTCCAAGCCGGCAACCGCCCTGAATCCTGCCGGCTGAATCCCGCTTTGCGAGAAAACCGGGATTTCGCCTAGATATTTTACGGCACGCCGACTAGACGGCGTAGCTTCGCATGCTTGCGTTCTCCACCTGCTGGAACAATTCCCGCCATACTGATGGCGAACCCATGATCGAGGAGATCCTCGATCTGGGAGTCGAGCATATCGAGCTCAGCCACGGAATGACCGTCGCTAAGCTTCCCGGCATTCGAAGGGCTTTCGAGGGCGGAGCATTCCATTGCTGTGGCGTCCACAATTACTTCCCCTCCCCAACGGAGGTCATGATCGATGCTCCCGACGCCTACGAGTATACCTCACATCGAAGTTTCGACAGGAACCGGGCTCGGGAGATGACTCTCAGATCGCTCGAACTGGCAGCAGAGTTCCAAGCTGACTACATCGTTCTCCACATGGGCTCCGTTCCCCTGATGCCGCATGAAAAATGGACGGGGAAGCTTACTGAAATGACGAAGCACGGGCGGCAACTCGACAGCGCCTACACAAGACGGAAGCTGAAGTGCGTGAAAAGACGCACCAAGACCGGCGCCCTTTACTTTGCGCGCGCGATGGAGGCCCTCGAAGAGCTGGCTGAGAAGGCTGCGGAGTATAAGGTGAAACTGGCAATAGAATCCCGTTCCAAATACGAGGACGTGCCCACCGAACAGGAAATGATAACCCTCCAGCGTCACTTTGCCGATCACCCCTGGGTCGGATACTGGCACGACTTTGGTCACGTCCAACTGAAACATAACCTCCGACTCCTCGAACATAGTCACTGGCTAGGGGCCATGGAGCCCTACCTGATCGGTGCACATGTACACGATGTCATCTGGCCTCACCGCGACCATCGGGTCCCGTTCACCGGAACCCTCCGGTATGAGAACCTCCTCACCCACTTCAGGCCTGAAATGCCCTTCGTCTGGGAGCTCTCTCCCAGCCGGAAGGAGGAACAGATCCGTCCCGCCCTCCACTGCTGGAAGGAAAAATTTCCCGAAACACTGACCCTGTCAGCGGAGCCGCGCAATTCGTCGGAATCGGAGCCCGGTGGGTTCAATGACTGATCTCCGCGCCCTCCGCCCCGCCCTCGACCGCCTGGCAGGGACCGGTATCTTCGTAGGCACGTCTTCATGGAAATATCCGGGTTGGATCGGCCAGCTCTACACTCCGGAGCGCTATCTCTACCGAGAGCGGATTGCCAAGTCGCGCTTCGAGAAGGAGTGCCTCAGTGAGTATGCCGAGGTGTTCCCGAGCGTCTGCCTCGACTCCTCCTTCTATCGGTTTCCCAGTCAGGAGTATCTCCAGAGGCTGGCAGACCA
>CAWWCX010000479.1:0-3369 GCA_963935445.1 uncultured Roseibacillus sp. | reverse complement strand
GATCTAGTACGGTCTCGTGGGCTCGGAGATGTGTATAAGAGACAGCGTCCAGGAGTTCGAAGTCGTGAGTTGCAACGACGAGGGCCCGTTGGTGTTCCCGGGCCGAGCCGATCATGAGTTCGAGGATTCTCCGCTTGTTCGTGGGATCAAGGTTGCCGGTTGGCTCATCGGCAAGGACGAGATTCGGATCAGTGCTGAAGGCGCGGCAGATTGCCACCCGCTGGCGTTCGCCGTGAGAAAGGTGGCGTGGTCGCTTTTTCCAGTAGGGGGCGATTCCAGTGCGGGTTGCCAGCTGCCGAGCTTCCGTCTCGATGGGTTGTCGCTGCCTGCCGAGGCCGAGATGGACGGGGAGAAGGATGTTGTCTCCGACGGTAAGGTGCTCGACGAGTTCGAATTCCTGGAAGATGAGTCCGATCCGGGACAGTCGGAAAGCGGTCGCGGCAGCGGGGGGCAGGGAACTGATCTCGATGTCATTGACAGCCACGGTTCCCGAGTGCGGCGTGAGAATTCCCGCCGTCAGATTGAGAAAGGTGGTCTTTCCGCAACCACTTGGGCCGACAATCGCAACCGCCTTGCCGGGCTCGCAGATGAAGCGGTCAATACGCAGCCGGTAGTCGCTGTGTGGGTAGCGGAATTCGATGTCTTCGACTCGGAGCACTGGATTCAGTCGGGGGTGTCGGCGGGAGTGCCAGCGGGCTCGGACGGTGGGTCGGGCCGATTCTCGCGTTCCCTTTCGTGAAGCGTCAGGCCGGTGATCTTCCACACTCCTTCCAGCGGTTCGATCTCGAAAGTGGCCCGATACAGGTTGGTCCGGTCGTGAAAGTGCCCCCAGTGGCCGACCCGGCCGCTTACCTCCCAGTTGCAGGCCGTCTCGAACCCCGGTCGACCCGGGAGGGGGGAGGGCTGGGAATCTTCGATGCGGAGGTCACTAACGCGGACCCGGGCCCCGTCCCGCTCGCGGCTTTCAAGGGTGCGCTGTACTTCAAGAAAGACAGGAGTGAGAGCCTTGCCGCCCACCACCTTTTGGAGAATATCATACTGTTCGCTTTGGTCCGGGTAGTGAAAGGCATGGTAAATTCCGCGGAGGAGGGGATCGAGTATGAGGGTGGACTCCTCCTTGCTGACCACGTTTCCCGATGATTGTCGCCGGAGATCGAAGGTGACATGCCGGCGACTCAGCACGGCTCCGGTAGCGAGGAGGACGAGGGCCACGATGAGGCGGGCACTATTGCTGTTCTTGCGCAATACCCTTACCAGAAGGGGGAAGAGGAATAAGAGAAGGAGAATGGTCAGCCAGGGTATCTTGGTGACCGCGGCCGGGAGGAGATCCACGGGTGGGGGAGGAAGAGGTGCCGTGCGAGCGTCAGCACGGTAGCGTCCGCGCACATTCAGCGAGGGATTGAACGAGGTCAGGTTGAAGTTGCGTGTTCCCCCGGCATCGGCGACCTTGACCGATACAAACGGGGCATTCCCGGGAATAAGGTCCCAGAAGACCTGAAGGGCCTGCCGAAGATCCTTGTTGGGAGCGGCGTAGATTACGCTGATGCGAATGTCCCCGGGGGCGACAGTCGATCCGGGATCAATGAGGGCAAACTCGGCTGCGTCGGGTTCGATAAAGTGAATCCGGTCGAGGGTGAAGGCCACCTCCTCATCCTGGACGGTTACCGGGCATTTCCTTGCAAGGAACTTGGCCACGCTCGGCTTCATCTCCTCGCGGATCTCAGGGGTAAGTTCTGATTCCGCGTCGATTCCGAGGTCGACCCATTGCTGGAGGGCGAGAGGGCTGATAATGAATTCCTTCTCAATTTGCCAGGGGTCGAGATAGATGGCTCCCGCAACCTCGGGAGGAGGCGGGAGCTGCTCCTCGGCGGAGGCTCCGGGGAGGAGGAGAGCGAGGGCGACACAGGCCCGGATCTGGCGGGGAAGGAGGCTCATGGAGGGGTCAACGGCCTTCCAGGGCCCGTATGCGGAGGAAGAAACCGGAGGGAATCCTAGCGGGGCTTGCAGGCCGGGGCAAGGGTGGCGGGTTTGCTGTCTGGGCAAAGAAAGCCCGGGGTGCATCTCCCCGGAAGGTGGGGTGGAATGGCCTTGTCGCGGCTGAAGCCGTGAGGCCCTCTTCGCGACGGTGATATATTTGATATTTGAGTGTTTGCACTTGTGTCCGGGAGGAGGTCTTGGATATCTTGCCCCTAAGGTCGCGCTGGACAGTTGTCCCTGGTCCGCGACTCACATGCCAAATCTTATGAAATTCCCATTATTGCCCAATTGGACAAAGTGGATTCTGGGTGCCATCCTCGGGCCGGCACTTCTCGCCACTAACAGTCACGCTGTCTTCGTGATAGCAGGGGTTACTGATGGAGATCTGTCGGGTGGGAATCCCAAGGCTATCTTCCTACAGGCCGCCGCTCCCGTTGCGGATCTCTCGCAGTGGGGGGTCGGAAGTGCCAACAACGGAGGAGGAACAGATGGAGAGGAATTTACCTTGCCTGCAGGCTCTGCGAATGCCGGTGACTTCGTAATCGTGACTGGAAACAACACCTCCAGGGATTTCTTTGTGAATAACTTCACGGACAACTTCACGGTCTTCGTGAACGGCGCTGCCAACATCAACGGCGATGATGCGATCGAGCTGTTCAACAACGGCAGCGTCTTCGATACCTATGGCGATCCTAATGTCGATGGTAGCGGGGAGAGTTGGGAATATGCTGATGGTTTTGCCTTGCGGACGGGTGGTGGTCCCGGAGCGTTCAATCAGGGAAATTACCAGTCCGTGAACCGTGGCTTTGACGGGTTGGATGAAGCTGGGCACGTGGCCCTTTTCGTGAGTGTGGCGGAGTTCACTGCGGTCCCTGAGCCCGGGGTGACCGCTCTTTGTGCGCTGGGGGCGTTTGGACTACTGCGGCGGCGGAGGAAGTAGACCCGAAATTCGCTGATGGGTCGCCCGGGATGCAGGGGATTCGGCTGATTTTCCGGCCTCAGGAAGGTCGTCGGGCGAAATATCTCTCTCCGGTCGTTTTTGCCCGGCTGCCTGAGCGTGATTGGAGCGGATTGCTGATCGATTGACAGGCAACGGCCGGGGTGCTTGAGCGAGTCCTCTAAAGAGAGTAATTCCGGATGGTTGTCTTGTAAGGTCCCCGGGATGCTGGCAGGTTTTCCTGCATCGCAGGATTGCCCATGAGACAGTTGTTGTACGGATTGCTCCCGTCGCTGGCGTTGACAGCCATTGCGACTTTTTCGACCGGAATCGCCTTCAGCGCGGAAACCGATGCAGGTGACTCCCAACGCCCGGTCAGTTACTGGAACGACATCAGACCCCTGATGCAGGCGAGTTGTCAGGGGTGTCACCAGCCCGCCAAGGCCAAGGGGGAT
>CAWWCX010000478.1:0-3377 GCA_963935445.1 uncultured Roseibacillus sp. | reverse complement strand
ACACACTGCATATCGTCGGCAGCGTCAGATGTGTATAAGAGACAGGTTCCACGTATGTCACCCATCTTGAATGCTCGCTGACTGGAAAGCGCTACGAGGCTGATGTTCTTCAGGGCCTTTCGGAGGCTGGGCGCCCGCTTCTGGTGCGCTACAACCTCGAGGCGCTCGGGGATGCGCTCAGCATGGAAGATGTGAAGGTGCGGCCTGCGGACTTCTGGCGCTTTCGCGAGTTCCTGCCCGTGAGAAAGGCGGAAAATATTGTCAGTCTGGGAGAGATCACCACCCCGTTGCAGTGGCTGCCTCGTGTCGGGGCGCGGCTGGGCGGTGGCCCGGTGGTTGTGAAGGATGAGGGCCGTCTTCCGACCGGGTCATTCAAGGCACGCGGGCTGGCGCTGGCGGTGTCGATGGCAAAGGAACTGGGGTTGACCAGGCTCGCGATTCCAACGAACGGGAATGCGGGAGCGGCACTGGCGGCCTATGGCCGGCGGGCCGGGATGGAGGTCTATGTGTTCTGCCCGGAAGATACGCCCGAAACCAACCTCCGGGAGATTGCCATGCAGGGTGCGAGGGTGTGGCGGGTCAACGGGTTGATTCACGATTGCGGAAAGGTCGTGCGAGAAGGAGTGGAGAAGATGGGATGGTTCGATGTCTCGACCCTCAAGGAGCCATACAGGATTGAAGGCAAGAAGACGATGGGGCTTGAGCTCGCGGAGCAGTTTGGATGGAAGCTGCCCGATGTGATCTTCTACCCGACTGGCGGAGGGACCGGGCTGATTGGAATGGTCAAGGCGTTCGACGAGTTGGAAGCGATTGGCTGGATAGGCTCCAAGCGTCCGCGCATGGTGGCGGTCCAGGCCAGTGGATGTGCCCCGATTGTGAGGGCCTGGGAGAATGGGGAGGAGCATGCGGAGGTATGGGAGGGTGCGCACACGATGGCAGCGGGAATTCGGGTGCCGGCCGCGGTGGGAGACTTCCTGATTCTACGGGGTGTGCGGTCTACGAATGGATTTGCGACCGCCGTGGATGACGAAGCCATCGAGTCCGCCCGGGTCGAGATGGCGGAGTTGGAGGGGATTCTTCTCTGTCCTGAGGGCGCAGCGACCTATGCCGCTTACAAGAAGGAGTTGAGGGAGGGCCGGGTTGGAGCCGGGGAGTCGGTGGTGCTCTTCAATTGTGCGACCGGATTGAAATACGAGATGCCGCCGGTTACTACGGCAATCGATCGGCATCAGCCGGTGGACTATGCGGCCCTGTCCTGAGGGAGGGCTGCCGGGATTTGACGAGGCGCCGGGCGAACGAGGAGGGCTGCGTCTACTTTGCGGGTTTGCCCGTCACGCCGATGTCGGCGGCCGATGCCCAGTCCTTACCGTTGACCTCGCTGAGAATTCGAACCTTTACGTAGCGGCCTGCAAGGGGGGTTGCCAGCCTGGCGGGCTGGGGGTTTCTGCTCTTTGCAAAGGTGATCCTCGTGGCGGGTTGCTCGAACTCGGTGGGCGAATCGCTGACGTAGAATTCGGTTTCTGCGAAGGCTCCGTTCCATCCGCCGTCCTGACGGGCGAGGTAGTGAAACCCTGAAACATGGTAGCGTTTGCCCAGGTCGATGATGAGTTCGTGGGGGTGTTTCGTGAGCCCGTCCGACCAGCTCGAGTGCCATAGGCTGTCGGGCCGTCCATCAATGGCAAAGATGGCCTTGCGGTTGTTGCTCTGGTTCTGGCTGCTGAAACTGACCAGTTTGAGCTGCTCGAAGGGAATCAGGTTGCGGGCCTTGATACGTTTCATACGGGAGACCCGGGGTGAGGGTTGGGGCTTGGAGTCTCCCCATTTCGCCCAGCGGTCGCGCTCGTGCCGTTCGCGCGTGGTGTAGGTGCCGGGTCGGGCGGGTTCGTGGCACTCCTTCATGATATGCTCCATACGGCTGATGATCCCCGGATGGTCGGTCGCCACGTTGGTTGTTTCGCTGATATCGTTCTCGAGATCGTAGAGCTCCCAGTTCTGCTTGTTGCGAATGTGGAGCCCCTTCCAGTTGTCGATCCGCACCGCCTGCATGTTTCCAAACTCCCAGTAGAAATAGGGATGGGCCTCTTGCGTCCTTCCGACAGATTTTTCCCCGAGCAGGGTGGGCAGGATGGAGATGCCATCGGTATCCGCCGGTGTCCGGGCCCCCGCAATTTCGGTGAGGGTGGCGAGAATGTCATACTGGGCGAACTTGAAATTACTCACCTGTCCCCCCTGGATCCTTCCCGGCCATTGCACGAGGAAGGGGATGCGCAGCCCGCCCTCGTAGAGGTTGCCCTTCCCTCCTCGGAACTCGACCCCGGTGTGAGGGTTCTTGTTGGGTCCAAAGAACCCGCGAGGGCGATCTCCGCTGCGAAAGCGGTCCTGACCTCCGTTGTCCCCGGTGAAGAAGACGATGGTGTTTTCCGTGAGCCCGAGTTCGGCGAGGAGATCGAGGATCTGCCCCACGTTCCGATCCACCATGGTGACCATGGCCGCGTAGTTCTTGATATCCTGGGCGATCGTCTCGTCGGCAACCCAGTCCTCACCCCGATAGTGCTCCCAGGCGGGATCGTCCCCCGGAATGTCGAACATGCCGTGTGGGGGAGTGATGGGGAAGTAGGCGAAGAATGGCTTGTCCTTGTGTTCGCGGATGAACTTCAGCCCCTCTTCGATGATGGGGTAGTGGGCATAGGTTTGCCCCGCGCGGCCACCCGCGTTGCCGGGAAGAACGATCTCCTCGCTGTTGCGGACGAGGTAGGGAGGATAGAAGGAGTGGGCGTGAACCTGATCGTAATAGCCGTAAAAGATATCGAAACCGTGCTTCTCGGGGACGCCGGTGGAGTCCCGTCCTCCGCAGCCCCACTTTCCGAAACCGCCCGTTGCGTAGCCCTTCTCCTTGAGGAGGGATGCAATGGTGGCTTCATCAGCGCGGAGGGGAGTGCCTCCATCGTTGGCACGGACGGAGGCGTGTCCGGCGTGTTTGCCGGTCATGAGATTACAGCGGAGCGGAGCGCAGACGGGTGCTGCCGCAAGGGCGTGGGTGAAACGAATGCCATCCCGGGCCATGCGGTCGATGCGGGGTGTCTTGATGTATGGGTTACCCATGTGGCCAAGCTCGTAGTAGGCCAGCTCATCGGACATGATGTAGACGATGTTGGGTGGTGACGGGCCTGCTGCAGGGGCCTTGGCTGCAGATGCGGCCGCGGTGGGGAGAATGAAGCCGGTGAGGAGGGCGAGGAGAGTGCGCATGGAGAAGGCTGGATAGGGCGATTCCGTCGTAAAGGGAAGCAGGAAGCCTGAGGCCGCTGCAGGATCTTGACTGGAACCGGGCGAGTGAGCCCTGAGCTAGTTTGCGCTCACCCAGGCGCTCAGGGTCGAAT
>CAWWCX010000477.1:0-3391 GCA_963935445.1 uncultured Roseibacillus sp. | reverse complement strand
GATCTAGTACGGTCTCGTGGGCTCGGAGATGTGTATAAGAGACAGGGCGCGGAGATCGTCCTGCCGGGCTGAAGTGATTCGGCTGGTCGCGAATCACGCGGGAGGGGGAATTTTTCCACAGACGGAGCAATCCGGACGGCGATGCAAGGTGATCTTGCGGAAGGTCATGCTCCGTGCGTCGTAAATCAGAAGTTTGCCAGTCAGGAGGTCTCCGAAACCCGCGAGGAGCTTGATCCCCTCGAGGGCTGCCAGATTGGCGACCACGGCGGAAACGGCCCCGATGACCGGGAACTGGCGCTTCCATCCGGGGGGAAGCTCCGGGTAGAGGCAGGCAAGACAGGGCGTCTGCCCTGGAATGATCGTGGTGAGTTGCCCCTCTAGACCGAACATCGCGGCATCAATCAGGGGCTTGCCCTGTCTAACGCACTCCCGGTTCAGGAGAAGGCGCTCTTCGAAGAGTGGGGCGCAGTCGAAGACGATGTCGGCTCCCGCGACCAGGGAAGCGACATTTGCTTCGCTTGCGTTCTCGGGAATAGCTTCGATCTCGAGACGGGGATTCAATTCGAGGAGGCGGCGCCGGCAGGATTCAATACGGGATTGTCCCAGCTGGTCGTGAGTCTGGAGGATCTGTCTGTTGAGGTCGCTGGGCTTGGTGTTTCCCGCATGGGCGAGAATGAGTTTTCCGATGCCGGCCGCAGCAAGTGACTGTGCGAGGGGGCCGCCCAGTCCTCCTACCCGCGTAACAAGAGCGCTAGCGCCCCGGAGCCGGGCCTGGCCTTTTTCGCCCATTCCATCGACCCACATCTGCCACTCGTAGATGGCCCGTTCTTCGTCGGTCAATGGCATGGCAGCTTGTCGAACACGATTTGGCTGGTTCCTCACGGTTGATTCGCGTGGAACCCCTTGAAGGGACGGTTATCCGCCAGACATGGGTGGAAGCAAGCTCAGCTCGTCTCCATCCTGAAGGAGGTCTCCCCGCGAGGGGTCTATTGTTTCCTCCCGGAGGATGGCCATCACGGAGCGCCGCAGGCGGGAGTCATCGGACAGAAGGTCGCGGAGTGGATTGGAGGCCTCGGTCAGCAGGAGGGGAATGAGGTCGTCCACGGAGGCACCCTCCGCTACTTCCACCACCATACGGTCGGAGGCGGACAATTGCCGGGCCTGGCCCAGAAGCTGGATCGTGATCTGCATGGTGGTTGCGTCCTGGGAATCCTAGGCCAGTGACCGTGTCTTGGAAAGCAGTCTGCAACGGGGAATTTCCGGAATGAGGAGTTGAGGAGGGCCGCAGGGACCGGCAATCTTTCCCGGATCTCCATGATTGCCATGAATTGTCATTCCGTCCTCTTCGTTCTCGCCATCATCGGGGTCCTGTCTCCCGCCGGGGAAGCGTCGCTTGTGGAAGCCGTGCGTGAATCCGGGGTGCGTGGTGGGTTCGTGGTCCAGGTTGGGGCGTCCGACCCTGCGATTACCGCGACCCTGCGTTTGAACGAAAGTTATCAGGTCCATGGGCTCAGTGTGGATGCCGCTGCCGTGCGCAAGTCCCGGGCAGAGCTCCATGCCCGCGGCCTCTACGGCCCGGTGTCGGTGGAGCAGTTTGATGGCAAGGCGCTTCCGTATATCGAGAACCTGGTGAATCTTATTGTTGCGGAGGACCCGGGGCAGGTGAGTGAGGAAGAGATGCTGCGCGTGCTGGTTCCGGATGGAGTGGCCCTTGTGCGACACGGGGAGACCTGGCGGAGGATCGTCAAGCCTCGTCCCGAGGCCATCGATGACTGGACTCATTACTTCCACAGTCCCTCGGGGAATGCGGTGGCTCAGGATGCTGAAGTCGGGCCTCCGCGGCGCATGCAGTGGGTTGGGAGCCCCCGCTGGTCCCGGCATCACGATCGGATGGCCTCGATGAGCGCCCTGGTTTCCGGGAGCGGGAGAATGTTCTACATCATGGATGAAGGATCACGGGTCTCCATCCAGTTGCCCTCGGAGTGGAAACTGGTCGCTCGGGATGCCTTTAACGGAACGGTCCTCTGGAAGCGCCCGATTACGAAGTGGCACAGCCAGCTCTGGCCGCTCAAGAGCGGTCCCAGTCAGTTGGCCCGCCGTCTCGTTGTGGACGGGGAGAGACTATTCGTGACCCGCAGCATTGCCGGACCGGTCGAGTGCCTTGACGCTGCCTCCGGGGAGACCACGCGCGTTTACGCGAAATCCGAGAGAACGGAGGAGATCCTCTGTCACGAGGGAGCGCTCTTCGCGCTGATCCGGGAGGGGAAGTCGGAGCTGGAGGATTACGTTCCCAAGCACAATGTCGGGGACCAGGGGCGGGTCCGGACAGAGTTTGTCTGGAATGCCGAGCCGCGTGCAATCCGGGTCTATGACGTCGCGAGCGGGAAGAGCCTGTGGGAAAGGCGGGACAAGATCTCGCCGCTCAGCCTCTCGGTCGCAGGGAATTCCGTGGTCTACCATGACGGAGAGAACGTGGTGTGCCTTGACCGGGGGTCCGGGAAGCGCCTCTGGGTGAGCGAGAAGGTCGGACGGCGCCCCTTGATACCCTTCAACTTTGCTCCCCGTCTTGTGATCTACGAGGATGTCGTCCTTTACGCCGGGGGTGATAACAAGATGCAGAGTTATGACCTGAAGACCGGGAAACGCCTGTGGGAGGCCACGCACGACCCGTCAGGATACCAGTCGCCGCAGGATCTCCTCGTGGTGGGCGGGTTGGTGTGGTCCGCGCCGCTGACGAGTGGCGGGCACAGCGGGGTATACACGGGTCGTGATCCGCGGACTGGTGCGGTGAAGAAGAAGTTTCCTCCCAATGTGAAGACCTACTGGTTTCATCATCGCTGTTACATCGCGAAGGCCACTGAACGCTTCCTCATTCCCTCCCGGACGGGGATTGAGTTCGTGGACTACGACAAGGAAGACTGGGACATCAATCACTGGGTGCGGGGGGGGTGCCTGTATGGTGTGATGCCTGCCAATGGTCTGACCTATGCGCCACCACACAACTGTGCCTGCTACCCCGAGGCCAAGCTCTACGGTTTCAATGCCCTCGCCCCGGCCTCGCGGACGTTTGTTCTTCCGGACAAGATTTCTGCAGAGGGACGCCTGGCAAAGGGCGTGGCGTATGGTGAGCCGGTGGATGAGGTTGCCGCCGGGCCGGAAGATTGGCCCACATTCCGGGGGGATGTGGCGCGCAGTGGATCCTCGAGGCAGGAACTCGGGGGCGCCCTCGACGCGAGCTGGCAGATGGAGCTGGGTGGGCGTCTGAGCGCTCTTGCCATCGTGCGGGACCAGGTCTACGCAGCGCAGATTGATCAGCATACCCTGCATGCGCTTTCTGCTGCCACCGGAAAGAAACAGTGGAGCTTCACGGCGGGAGGACGGATTGATTCTC
>CAWWCX010000476.1:0-3404 GCA_963935445.1 uncultured Roseibacillus sp. | reverse complement strand
TTTGTTCTCCGCATACTGCTGGGCAACAGCCTCGCTCGCGAGAATCTCGCAACGTTCTCCCAGACCGTGCACAATGGCATCCCACCCCAGCTTCGTTCTCTCCCAACGTCGATCACGATCCATTGCGAAATAGCGCCCCACCACGGTCGCGATGCGGGCCCCATGCTCGGCGAGGCCATCTTCGACTACCGAGAGAAAATTTGCGCCCCCGGTGGGAGATGTATCGCGACCGTCTGTAATTGCATGCGCAAGAATATCGGTTACCCCAGCCGCCTTCGCAGCCCCCGCCAACGCAACGAGATGCTCCTGGTGACTGTGAACCCCTCCGTCCGAGACAAGCCCAACAAGGTGCAGACGCCCAGCCCGGGCCCTGGAGAACGCCTCCTGGAGAACCTCGTTCCCCGCCAGCGTCCCTTCACCGATAGCCTTGTTAATCCGCGTCAGATCCTGATAAACAATCCGGCCTGCACCCAAGTTGAGATGCCCGACCTCGGAATTCCCCATCTGCCCGTCAGGCAATCCCACATCCAGGCCCGAGCAACTCACGAATCCCTTGGGGTATTTCGATAGCAGGTCATCGTGGAATGGAGTGCTTGCCAGCAGGGTGGCGTTGCCATCGGCTTCGGCAGACTCTGCCCCACCGGGATTGACACCCCAGCCGTCCCTGATGATGAGAACCACAGGTGATTTCGTCATGAGGCGGGACCATAGGCACGCGAGCCGCCCTGCAAAGCGCAATCTCGCCACAACCCCGCAACCGGACGAACGCACTAAAACGGGTCCGTATTTCCCCCCTTGTGCACCGCAGCACACCCTGTCCGACCGACCATCGTCAATGCCCCTCCCTCGACGCCAAATCCGGTTTGGACGGACCGTCAACCCGGAGGCGCCCTTTTTCACCCGTGCCATGAACCGGCATGGGGCACTTTCCCCAAAATAGGTATTCCTCAATACGCAGGACATGCTTTCCTCTCCCCGTGCCCTTCCTGCAGATCCGAGACTTAAAGACTCATTTTCCGGTCCGTAAGAAAACCTTCGGAGGAGTCTCCAACTGGATTCGCGCCGTAGATGGAGTAGACCTGACCATCGAAAAGGGGGAAATTCTCGGTCTGGTCGGAGAGTCAGGCTGCGGAAAATCCACCCTTTCCCGGACCATCATGCAGCTACAACCTGCCACGGCGGGTGAAATCCTGCTCGAAGGAGAGAACCTGTGCGCACTCCCACCAGCGAGCATTCGCAAGAAGCGACTCGATTTTCAGATGGTGTTCCAGGACCCCTACGCGTCCCTGAACCCCCGGATGACTGTCTACAGCACCCTGGCAGAGGCTCTGTGCCAGCGTTACCAAAATCTCGCCTCCTCGCGGGAGCTCCTCACGAGCAAGGTCCGTGAACTCATGGAGCGAGTCGGTCTCGACTCCCGCTTCATGCGTAAGTATGCCCACGAATTCTCTGGCGGTCAGAGACAACGCATTGCAATCGCCCGCGCCCTGGCCCCTGAGCCGAGACTCATCCTAGCAGACGAGCCGGTTTCCGCGTTGGACGTCTCTATCCAATCTCAGATCCTCAACCTGCTTCTCTCCCTCCGGGACGAACTCGACCTCACCATGATTTTCATATCTCACGACCTTTCGGTGGTCCGCTACCTTGCTGATAACATCGCGGTCATGAACGCCGGCAAGATTGTCGAATACGGCCCGGCTGAGAGGGTCTTCCAGTCGCCCGAGGATCCCTATACGAGGAAACTCCTTTCCGCCATTCCCCGAATTAAACACTCCGCCTAGATTCCCCGGCATTACCAACTGGCCACCGAAGGGCTCTTCTCAGGCATCCCGCCGAAGGTTTCCAGGCTGCGGAAACCGAAAAGCAATGAACCAGCCCTGTGACGATCTGGCGCCTCCTGCCACCGTCATCCAGCCAATTCCCGAACTGAAGCGCTGACAAAACCCTTCTCCCCTCTACAATCCCTGCAGCATCCCATCCACCTCCGACCGCTGCCCGCCAGCCTACCGAGCACCCTAATGAGCTATCAGGTCTTCGCCCGCAAGTATCGCCCCAGAACCTTCGACGACGTCCTCGGTCAGGATCACGTGGTGACTACCCTTCGGAACGCCATCATTGGGGACCGCCTGGCACATGCTTACCTTTTCGTGGGCCCTCGCGGGACCGGCAAGACATCCACCGCTCGCATCTTTGCAAAAGCCCTTAACTGCACCGGTGGGCCCCGCCTCGATTTCGATCCCGAAGAAGAAGTTTGCCGCGAAATAGCGGAGGGTCGCTCGTTGGATGTCCTCGAGATTGATGGGGCTACCAACAATGGCGTGGAACAGGTCCGTGAACTCCGTGAAACCGTCAATTACGCACCGGCCAGCGGGCGTTTCAAGATCTACTACATTGACGAGGTGCACATGCTGACCAATCAGGCCTTCAATGCTCTCCTGAAGACCCTGGAAGAACCGCCAGCTCACGTGAAGTTCATCTTTGCCACGACTGAACCAAACAAGATTCTCCCTACCATCCTTTCCCGCTGCCAGCGCTTCGACCTGCGCCCCATCCCCACTGAAACCATCGCTAAACACCTTCGACACATCGCCGGGGAGGAAGGGGTCGCCTTGGAGGAAAGCGCGGCATGGGCGATTGCAAAAGGAGCCGAAGGTGGCATGCGTGACGCCCAGTCCATGCTCGACCAGCTTGTGGCCTTCTGTGGAGAAACCATAGACGAGAATAACGTCCAGGATATCTTCGGGTTCACCTCCTCGGAAACAGTCGCAGGACTGGCTGCTTCAATCTTCCGCCGGGACACCGCGAAGGGGATCTCTCTTGTCCACGGTGAATCCAGCAAGGGCAAGGACCTCACCCAGCTCCTCTCCGAGTTGACCGGCTTCCTGCGGGCTCTCCTGATTGAGAGACTCAGCCCTGAATCTGCAAGCGCGGAGGTCCCCGCTGACTTCTGGGAGAACCTTGCGGAAGGAGGCCGTCATATCGGGGAAGATCGCCTCCTCGCCGTCCTCGATCGTCTGGCCGACGCCGATGCACGCATGCGACGCGCCTCAAACAAGCAGCTTCACTTTGAAATCGCCCTTATCCGGGCAGCCCAATCGCTCGATGAAGTGCGTATCAGCGACGTGGTGAAGGCCCTCGAAAAGGGTTCCCCTCCGGACCCCGAGCGAGACCAGGCCTCCCCAGAGAAGCCGGCAAATCCATCCTCCCGCGAGAAGGCATCCTCCAACAAGGAGTCGCAGGCTGCCCCCTCCGCCATGCCCCGCCGGACGCCTCATTCCGAAAAGAGGACCGATGTCGAGGGCCAACTGGCCTCCCTGATCGAACAGGCCCCTGATTCCCGTCCGGACACGCCTCCGGCACCCTGTCTCTTATACACATCTGACGCTGCCGACGATATGCAGTGT